>JBATHI010000244.1:0-4997 GCA_049666645.1 Flavobacteriaceae bacterium
GGGTCGGTCACCGTGAGCGTGCCATCGGTGGGAACCCCGCTGTCGTTGGCCAGCACGTCGATCTCCACAGCGGCATCCTCGGGGGTCGAGGCCACATCGTCGACCGCAATTAACAAGCTTGGAGTCACGTTTATGGTAACTGTTGCTGTTGCACATACATTAGGTTCAGGGATAGTGTTGCATACTTGATAGATGATGGTCACAACTGAATTTATTTCAGATTCAGGTGCTGTATATGCTAACAGCCCTAAATCAGAATCAAAAGAGATAGTGCCAGAAGCATTTCCACCAACCTGAACCAACGAAGTAATTCCGAGATTATTAGCATCATTATTAGGAAGATAATCATCGTTCTCCAAAATATTTAATAATAGCATCACAGTAGCTGGGGTACTGCCGAAATCATCCGCTGCCGTAGCAATTAATGGATTGGGGTCAGTACCATTTGGATTACCATCGTTGTCGCAGTCGATTGCAATCCATTCATCGGAAGGACTAATAGTCTGACTTGCGAGAAGGAGACTGCATGGATCTAGAGGGTCGGTACTATCGCTTACCTCATCCTGATTGGTTACCCCATCACCATCACAATCTGTATTCAACCATTGGTCTGAAGGCGCCACTGACTGGCTTGACAAAACGAAATCACAAAGATTTTGAGAATCTGTCCCGTCAATTATTTCATCCTCATCAAGGACACCGTCGCCATCCGTATCAAGACATGTAACAGGTTGCAACCATAGGCTAATTACATTAATGTCAGTTGAGGTTGTATAAAACAATATTGATTTAACCTCAGATTTCGCCTGCCACAGATATGAGTTTTGTTCAATATCGGAAGAAGTGGTATTTTCTAAATAATAATCATCGCCAATATTAGCTGATATAACACCAATTGGCAATGGAGAAATTAACTCATATTTCGCGCCGTCCAATGCAATGAGTCCATCTCTTTTCAAGGCCTGTAATCGACGGGAATGACCTGGACGAGCAATAGCAGCCAATGAACCAGCAAAACGAAATATTGTGTTCTGGCCATCTATCACAAAAAAACTATTGCCACTAGAACTTGTGCTTGCCCCTTCTATACTGACCAAAATACTTCCTTGTTCAAGACCCCATTTGGCACTTAAATCGACATTGGTCGCAAAAAGGCTACCATCCAACACATTTGACTGGAATCCAAAATCCGAGGGAACAATCTCCAGGTAATCAGGTAATGTGCATTCAAAAAAAGTATCTTCATCTTTCACAAAGACTTCTGAAGAACGCCCCTCAATGACAAGGATATCATTTTCATTGACCACTGATGGTGCGTGTTTCGGGCGAATCTCATCAAAAGATACATTCAAGATGAATAACGGGATTGCCACTAAAACAAATCGTACGAATGAAAAGCCGTTCTTTAAAAAAGTAATTTTATCCATAAATGATTGTTCTGATTAAACATATCACCATGGGCATTAAGTAATATTAATAGGTAAAATCTGGGCAGCATTAATTTTGGTGCAAGATAGAGATATTAAACCTATAGTCAAATGCATCAAATAATTTAAACTTTCAAATGTCTTTCAAAGACGTTAATAATCGACAAGTGACAAATTAATACAATTCCAAGGCTACTTAAAATACCATAATATCTTAATTTTTAAATGCTTGTCTGCTTTTAATCGGAAATAACACGCAGTTGTTCGAAGAATATTAAATTCAGTAAACTGAAGTAGTTGTCGACTTGAAAAAGTTCTTAACAACTTCCTGTTATAAGCATCATTTGACTTTCATCAATGATAGGCAGATAATTCAATCACCAAGTATTTTTCCCTTATTTTTGCACAAATTTTTTAAATGACTTTTAAGGAACAGGTCCAAAGAAGAAGGACATTTGGCATTATTTCCCATCCCGATGCCGGTAAAACGACACTCACCGAGAAACTACTGCTGTTTGGGGGTGCCATTCAGGAGGCTGGTGCGGTAAAGAGCAACAAGATCAAGAAAAGTGCCACCAGCGACTTTATGGAAATCGAACGCCAGCGTGGCATTTCCGTTTCAACCTCGGTACTCGCTTTTTTATACAAGGATAAAAAAATAAATATCCTGGATACTCCGGGACACAAGGATTTTGCAGAGGATACCTTCAGAACGTTGACTGCGGTTGACAGTGTGATCGTGGTCGTCGATGTGGCCAAAGGGGTTGAGGAACAGACCGAAAAATTGGTGGAGGTTTGCCGTATGCGCAGCATCCCGATCATTGTGTTCATCAATAAAATGGACCGGGAAGGGAAGGATGCCTTCGACTTGCTGGATGAACTGGAACAAAAATTGGGTTTTAGTGTCACCCCATTGAGTTTCCCGATCGGCATGGGTTATGATTTTAAGGGCATTTACAATATCTATGAGAAGAACATCAACCTCTTCAGTGGCGATAGTAAGAAAAATATAGAAGACACCATAGCCTTCAACGATATCAAGAGCCCCGAACTGGAGCGCATTATAGGAAACAAAGCGGCACAAACCTTGAGGGAAAACTTGGAATTGGTCAATGGCGTATATCCAAAATTTGATCGTGAACGTTATCTGAAAGGGCAGCAGCAACCCGTTTTTTTCGGGTCTGCCTTGAACAACTTCGGGGTCAGGGAATTGTTGGATTGCTTCATTGAAATTGCCCCGCCGCCCAAGTCAAAATTGGCCGAGGAAAGATTGGTGGCCGCCGATGAAGAGGAGCTCACAGGATTTGTATTCAAGATACACGCGAACATGGACCCAAAACATCGCGATCGCTTGGCGTTCGTAAAAATCGTATCGGGGACCTTTGAGCGCAACAAACCCTATTTGCATGTACGTCAAGGCAAGAAATTGAAATTTTCGAGTCCGAATGCCTTCTTTGCCGAAAAAAAAGAAATTGTGGATATCTCCTACCCCGGGGATATCGTGGGGCTGCACGATACCGGCAATTTTAAGATCGGGGACACCCTGACGGAGGGTGAACAACTACATTATAAGGGTATTCCCAGCTTTTCCCCTGAACATTTCAGATACATCAACAATGCAGATCCCATGAAGTCGAAACAGCTTTATAAAGGTATCGATCAATTGATGGATGAAGGGGTGGCCCAATTGTTCACCTTGGAACTCAATGGAAGAAAGGTCATCGGGACGGTCGGGGCACTGCAATTCGAAGTGATCCAGTATCGTTTGGAACATGAATATGGCGCCAAGTGTTCCTATGAAAATTTTCCGGTCTACAAGGCCTGTTGGGTATCCACCAAAGACAAAAAGAGCAAGGAATTCGAAGAATTCAAAAGGGTGAAACAAAAATTTCTGGCCAAGGACAAAAGGGGTCAATTGGTCTTCCTGGCAGATTCCCAGTTCTCGTTGCAAATGACCCAACAAAAATACCCCAACGTAAAACTGCATTTTACGTCAGAGTTCGATTAAGCCCCGATTTTGGGCGGTTGTAGATCAAACCCGCTCGCAAGGAAAGGCAAAAAACGAACGACGTTCAGGGAAATCTTTACGTTATTCAAAGAAAAAGGGGCCATATTTAAAATATGGCCCCTTTTTTTATGCTTCCCCCGTAGGCCCAAAATTGAGCGGTAGGGTCGGTTGATCATAATCTTTGATGCTGCCGTGCGCCTTTTCGAAACGGTTCACGTTGTCGTTCAAGGCCTTAAGAAATTTTTTGGCATGCTGGGGGGTCAGCACGATACGGCTCTTCACTTTGGCCTTGGGTGCCCCCGGCATCAAGCTGATGAAATCGATCACAAATTCGGAAACCGAGTGGTTGATGATCGCAAGGTTTGAATAAACGCCCTCCGCGGTCTTTTCATCAAGTTCGATATTGATTTGCTTCTGTTCTTTCTTTTCCATTGTTCGGATTGCTTTAGATTAAGCAGCGCCACCACCATATTCCGATGGTCGCCGGGTACAATAAAGAAAGCCCCCGATCTTTTTTTATGATCGAGGGCTCTTTATTTAGAATTTCATGGCTTCCTTGCGTGCCATAATTTCATCGTATTCCTCCTTGGAACCGACTATGATGCTCTCATAATCGCGCATTCCGGTACCAGCCGGAATCCTATGCCCAACGATTACGTTTTCCTTCAATCCTTCCAAGGTATCTACCTTACCGCTCACTGCGGCTTCGTTCAATACTTTGGTGGTTTCCTGGAATGACGCTGCGGAAATAAAGGATTTCGTCTGTAACGATGCCCTTGTAATTCCTTGAAGAATCGGTGTGGCGGTGGCCGAAACGGCATCCCTGGCAGTGGCCAAAGCCTTATCTGCCCTTTTTAGGATGGAGTTTTCGTCTCTAAGTTCCCTAGCCGTAATGATCATTCCCGCCTTCAGGTTTTCCGACTCTCCAGCATCGAGCACTACTTTCTTACCAAATATTTCATCGTTCTCTTCGATAAAATCATCCTTGTGAACCAACTGGTTCTCCAAGAAAATGGTGTCTCCCGGATCTTCTATCCGTACTTTTCTCATCATTTGGCGTACCACGACCTCGAAATGCTTGTCGTTGATCTTCACCCCTTGCAAGCGGTACACTTCCTGTACCTCGTTCACCAAATATTGCTGTACGGCGGAAGGGCCTTTGATCGCCAAGATATCTTCTGGCGTAACCGAACCATCCGAAAGTGGCATTCCGGCACGCACATAGTCATTCTCCTGGACCAAAATTTGGTTCGAAAGTTTGACCAGATATTTCATGATCTCACCGAGTTTTGATTCGATTATGATCTCGCGGTTACCCCTTTTGATCTTGCCAAATGAAACAACGCCATCAATTTCGGATACAACTGCCGGATTGGAAGGATTACGCGCTTCGAACAACTCGGTTACCCTGGGCAGACCACCGGTGATATCTCCTGTTTTTGCCGACTTTCTGGGTATTTTCACCAAAATCTTGCCCTCCTTGATCTTGTCCCCATCATCTACCATAAGGTGGGAGCCCACCGGAAGGTTATAGGAACGGAGCACTTCATCCTTATTGTTCT
>JBATHI010000245.1:0-18847 GCA_049666645.1 Flavobacteriaceae bacterium
GCATAGATCCTTTGGAGAAAAGCATTAAAGGCAGTGTCACTTACGATTTTACTATTTTGAAAGATGTCGATTCGGTTTTTTTGGATGCGCATGATATGGTTTTTGAATCGGTGCGCCTTAAAAATAAAAAAGTGGCTTTTACCAGTACAGGAAAGACGATATCGATACGCCATCCCTTTAAAGCGGGTAAATCGTATGTGCTCGCCATGTCGTATAAAGCCCATCCAAAACAAACCGTATATTTTGTCAATTGGTCGCAAGAAACGCCATCGACCAAGGCATTGAACGGCCAAATAATAAATGGAAAGCCTGACGGTTCCGGACAGGTTTGGACCCAAGGCCAAGGGAAGTATACCAGCCATTGGTTGCCAAGTTTTGACGATATGAACGAGAAGGTAGAGTTCGATCTGTCCATAGCGTTCAACCCTAATTATGTGGTCGTTGCGAATGGAAAATTATTGGGGACCTCCAATATTCCGGATGGCGGTAAGCTCTGGCGATTCGACATGCAGCACCCGATGAGCAGTTATCTGCTGGCCTTTGCCATAGGGGCCTATGAAAAGCAAACCTTGGAATCGGCCTCCGGTATCCCCATTGAAAATTATTATTATCCCACAGACAGGCATTTGGTAGAGCCCACCTATCGTTATTCGCAAGAAATGTTTAACTTTTTGGAGCGCGAAATCGGTGTGGCCTATCCATGGCAAAACTATAAACAACTGCCCGTTAAGGATTTTCTGTATTCCGGAATGGAAAATACGGGTACCACCCTCTTTTCCGATAGCTATGTGATCGATTCCATAGCGTTCATCGACAAAAACTATGTCAATGTCAATGCCCATGAATTGGCACATCAATGGTTCGGGGACCTGGTTACCGAAGTAGATGCCAACCATCATTGGCTTCATGAAGGATTTGCCACCTATTATGCCTATATGGCCGAAAAAGAACTTTTTGGGAAAGAGCATTTTTATTGGAAGCTTTATGATTCGTTCATTGCCCTCCAAAATATGGTCGAGGTAGGAAAGGGGCAAAGCCTGCTCGATCCCAAGGCCAGTAGTTTGATATTCTACGAAAAGGGGGCATGGGCACTGCATATGTTGAGGGAACAAATAGGGGATAAAGCCTTTAAGGCGGGTATCCGGTTATTTTTGGAGCAATACCGATTTAAAAATGCCACAGTTTCAGAATTTTTGTCGGTGATGGAAGCAGTCAGTTCAAAAGACCTTAAGGGTTTCAAACTTGAGTGGTTGGAGAACACCGAAATGCCCACCGAAGCGATGCGCGAGAGTTTATTGGCCAATTCACCATCATTGACTTCCTTATTCCAGTTGCAGGAAGCATTGGAAACGGCCCCAGAGCAAAACATCGTTCTTGAGAAATTCTGGGAAAGCGAGCGCTCGGTAAATTTAAGGGAGTATATCTTGATACATTATGATTCGATCATAAGTCCTGAAATCATCGAATCGGCTTTCAAATCCAACGAAATTAAACTGCGACGGGCCTTGGCAGTCCATGGAAACGCTACAAAACTTCCCAAACCTGAATTTGAATCCCTTTTGTGCGATAATAGCTATGTGACCATAGAAAATGCCCTTTTTCAATTGTGGGCAGCTTACCCCGAACAACGGGCACAATACTTGGACAAAACCAAAAACATCGTCGGCCTGCCCAATAAGAACGTTCGTCAATTGTGGCTGACCTTGGCCGTTCTGACCAACGGTTATGATGGGCCCAACACCAAAATTTATTTTGATGAGCTATGTGGCTATACCGACCCCCGGTATTCCCTCGAGGTACGCCAGATCGCATTTCAATTTTTGAAGGAAGCCTTCGGATTTACCGATGCTACCCTTCTGAATTTAATGATGGCAACCTCACATTATTCAAGGCAATTCAGGGATTTTGCCAGACGATTGTTGGATGGACTGCTGGAAGATGGAGTGTACAAACAGCGCATTGTTGCCCTTTCCAATAAACTAAAGCCCGAAGAAAAACGTTATCTTCAAACCAAATTATACCAACCATGAGGGCATTGGTCATATCCGGAGGCGGAAGCAAGGGTGCTTTTGCAGGTGGGGTAGCAGAGTACCTGATGCAGGAACTGGGTCATCGATACGACCTGTTTTTGGGTACCTCTACCGGAAGTTTGCTGATTTCCCACCTCGCCCTTAAAAAAATTTCAAAAATCAAAGAGGTCTATACTTCGGTCAACCAAGACAGTATTTTCAGCAATTGCCCTTTTATCATACAGCAGAAGCACGGGGTAGACAGCATTGCGATCAATCATTGGAACGTTTTTAAAAACTTTTATCGCGGCAGCAAAACCTTTGGGGAGAGCCACAACCTGCTCAAGTTGATCAGGCAAACCCTGACAGAGGAAGAATTCACCATTCTAAAAAACGGGCCAAAGGAAATCGTGGTGACGGTCTCCAACCTTTCACTGAATCAGGTAGAATACAAGAGTATCAACGACTGGACCTATGATGAGTTTTGTGAATGGATATGGATTTCCTGCAATTATACCCCCTTTATGAGTTTGGTGCGAAAGGAAGGTTGCGAGTATGCGGATGGCGGTCTCGGAAACATGGTGCCCATTGAGGAGGCCATAAAGCGGGGAGCGACGGAAATCGATGCTGTGATACTTCAAACTGAAACCACCATGTTCAATAGAATGCCTTCAAAAAATGCCTTCTCCCTGCTGACCACCATGTTCAGCTTCATGCTCGATCGCATAGAAAGCCAGAATATTAGAATTGGAAAGTTTGCTGCCGCCCACAATAATGCGATCATCAACTTCTATTACACACCTGCCATATTAACAACGAATTCCCTGATTTTTGACAAGGATAAAATGACCGCCTGGTGGGAGAGCGGTTTTCAATTCGCGAAATACAAAAACGTGGAATTGAGTCAGATCCTTACAGAATCGGAATAGTCCGATCCTTAGCGCGAGGGTCGATTCTTGGGCAAGGTTGCTTTAAAGCTTTGAAAACCCGAATAAAAAGATAAAGACTACCAAAGATCGCCTATTTCTTTCTTCACGAAAGAAAGCGCCGTTGCCGAAGGTGAGGTCTTATCCATGGTTTCGGTCAAGATATCCTGTCGCAGTTTATCCGCAGAATCGGTTTCGCTCATGGCCGCTTTGCGGATCATCTGAATCGTGGCGCTCTTCGCCGCTTTGATGATATTCCAACATTCATCGGTCATGTAGATCTGTTGGGAAAGGTTATGATCGAATTCGGTTTCTATGCTCTTGATCAAAAGTTGCTCATAGGCATTCTTATCGGCCGATTTCGGGGATACGCGAACGACCAAACTCGGAATGGCGATCCGTTCCAAGAACAAGGCCATCCGTTCATAGGCCTGTAAACGAATGGGCAGGGTATTTTTTTGGGTATCTTTATGGAGCAAAAAACGCCTACGGCCTTCTTCGTTGTTGGTATGCAATCTAAAAAAGTAAAAGGCGACAGCCCCGGTAACCACTGCCGGCAACAAATAGGCAAATAATTGAAAAATCTCTTCTCCGGTCATTTTTTGGTTGATTTATGCTGGTCCGATTGATGTCGGAAATCGGTTATAGGGTTTAAAACGAAAGAATGTGCCAAAAATTATAAAGGACTCCGGCTTGTCGATCAACCCTTGTTGCCGTTCTTCATGTTTTCCCGGGTCATCAAATAAAAGGCCTCAAAACTTGGATGTATTTTTAGATTTACCCCTTCCTTAAAATTCCCATCTTTTCCCAGAGCCGTTATTCGATTTGGGTCGATCCCAAATTTGGTTTGAATTATGCCGGCCACGGAAGAAGCCTGTTGTGCGGCCAAGCCCAGATTACCTGTCATGCTCAAGCCTTCCACGGTAAGTGACATGCTGGGATTGGAAGTCAGGATGCCCGCAATTTTTCCTAGCCAATCTTCCGATTGGGGGATAACCACTGATTTTGCTTCATTGCCAAAGAGGGTTTCAAGGCTTTCTGATATGACCAAAGATCCGTTGCTCACTGCAATTTTGACATTTTCGCCCAATGTCTGTTTGGCATTGGTGAGCACCACCAGTGCCGTTGAATCGTTGCTCGCGATCGCATCCTTGATCGATTTCAATTGGCGTTCCTTTTCTTCCAAACTGGCCAGGGTCTTATTGATATTATCCGAATTTTTGCTTGAAACCACCGCAAAACTGTTCAGGTTTTTTAGCAAGGTGGCATTTGCATCCTGCAATTCCAACACCTGTGTTTCAAAGGATTCGGCTTTTGCCAAACTAATTTTTTCATTCTTTTGGGCTTCGGACACCAGCGCCTTGGTATTTTGAAGTTCGGTCTGCAAGGAAGCTATTTGTGCCAAGAGATCGCTCTTTTTCTGTGCCTGCATTCCGGTGCTGAGCAAAAGGAATGAACCGATGGTGATAGCGAAGTGATATATTGGGTATTCAGTTTTCATGTCAAACTATTTCATAAGATATTTGGACTGCAAAAATAGTGCTTTCCCTGCATTTGTGGAAATTCATTTTCAAGTTAGGTTTTCCAGCTTATACCAAGCCGGTTTGCAAAGTATACCAAACTATTCATCCAAAAAATAGGATTACGGTTTGAGCCATGAAAACAAAGGCCTTTTCGGTGACCTTCAAGAAAAACCATTGGGCTTTCGAAACAATATCAAACCCTTTTACTTCCCCAGATAATCGAGACTCATCTCGGTCAGTGTTTTCACGCCGAGCAGCAGGCCACTGTCGTCGATCAAGAAGTCTGGGGTATGGTGGGGGTATGATTCCATAGTGCCCGGTGCCATGCCGCCCAAGAAGAAATAAAACCCGGGAACTTTCTCCTGAAAGAACGAAAAATCTTCAGCCCCGGTGATCGCTTTTTGGGTCTGCACGTTTGCAGCACCAGCTACCCGCTCCATAGTTGGAAGCATTTGTGTTACCAAAGCGGGATCGTTATAAGTAATGGCCGTTCCGTTATTGATGGTGATGGTCGCCTCGCCCCTGAACGCCTTGGCGATGGCAGGTACCATTTCCATCATACGTTGGTTGATGAATTTTTGCATGTCGTAATCGAGCGTTCGGATCGTTCCTATCATTTCCGCACTTTCCGGGATGATGTTGAACCTCACGCCCGAAGTGATCTTTCCCACTGTAATCACGGCAGGTTCATCTATCAACTTTGTTTCTCGGCTTATGATCGATTGCAGACCATCGATGATCTTGGCGCTGATCAAAATGGGATCCACCCCGCCCCAGGGCTGTGAACCATGGGTCTGTTTTCCCATCACATTGATGACAAACCTCTGAGAGGATGCCATGGTGCCGCCCGATTTGTACCGGATGACCCCAATAGGGGTTTGTGAGTTGATGTGCAATCCGAAAATGGCATCCACCTTTGGATTTTCAAGGACCCCTTCCTTGATCATCAAGGCTGCGCCGCCTTCCTCCCCTTCGGGAGCACCTTCTTCCGAAGGTTGAAAAATGAACTTCACGGTACCTTTGATCTTATCCTTGTTTTTTGATAATACTTCCGCAACACCCATTAAAATGGCCGTATGGGTATCGTGGCCGCAGGCATGCATCACCCCGACGGTTTCCCCGGCAAATTCGGTGGTTACGGTAGATCTAAAGGGCAAATCGTTTCTCTCGGTTACCGGAAGGGCATCGATATCTGCTCTTAATGCGATCACCTTTCCCGGTTTGTTGCCTTTTAAAATGCCCACTACGCCGGTATAGGCCACCCCTGTCTGTACTTCGATGCCCAACGATTTCAGATGATTGGCAATCTTTTCTGCAGTTTTGAACTCCCTATTGCCGAGCTCGGGGTTTTGGTGGATGTCACGTCGCCATTCAATGACCTTATCGGCCACGGCATTGTAATCTTTATCCAATTTAGGTGCCTGTGCGGCCGAAGAACAAGCCACCAATAGAAATGCTGTCAAGAAGTATTGTTTCATATTTTGGAATATTAAAATTTGATCAGTTTATAATTTTCGTTTTGAAATTGGATAAGGGCCGTCATGGCCGAAAGGGAAAGCTGTATCCCCGGTATCAGATCTTCTTTCGGGATACCACGGGCATTTGAGGATTGCCCGCAAAAAATAACTTGCCCGCCCGCGTCCAATAAGGCTTGGATCAAGCCCTTATTGGGGTTGTCGGCGCCGTAGTGCCTTCGGTAAGCTTCATTGTCCATGACATCCTTGGAGGCTTTGTTATGCACGACCAGCGCTACTTTTAGATTTTCCATAGGTATCCCGCTCTGCGCGTGCATGTTTAAAAATCGTGCAGCGGTTTCAATGTTTCGGTTGATTTCTTCATGGGATTCTGGAGAATCCATGATATCGAAAACCGCCTTGAATGCTTCCGAGTCCTTTGTCATATAATCGGCATTATCCACTTGGTACACTTCTCCATAGCCGGTAATAACCGGTCCTTTTGACTTTTTTTGGGCGGAAACACCGATACTTACCAGAAGACTCAGAACTAAAGCAGTACCCTTCATGTTTTTTTTGAGCGCTAAATATAGGAAGACACCATAAAAGACAGCACGAAACCGTCAAAAATTATGAACATTATTTGATTCTTTTCCCAAATAAAGGCTACTTTTTATTTATGATATCGCTTTTTTGACAAAAGTGGAGCGGTTGATTTTAGGTTCAGGCAATTATTGGCTAACTTCACAGATTGAAAAAAGAAAAGGCTTGAGCAATTTTATCGATGATCTGAACGACGCCCAAAAGGCACCGGTTTTGCACAAAGAAGGCCCCTTAATGGTGATTGCCGGTGCGGGTTCGGGTAAAACCAGGGTGCTTACCTACCGCATTGCCCATTTGATGGCCCAGGGCGTGGATGCCTTTAATATTCTTGCACTGACTTTCACCAATAAGGCAGCGCGGGAAATGAAAAAGCGTATCGCCCATATCGTCGGAAGCTCCGAGGCGAAAAACCTATGGATGGGCACTTTTCATTCGGTTTTCGCAAAGTTGCTGCGTTTTGATGGCAACAAATTAGGCTTCCCGAGCAATTTTACGATTTACGACACCCAGGATTCGCAGAGGCTCATTTCTTCCATCATTAAGGAAATGGGTCTGGATAAGGATATATACAAATACAAACAGGTTCAGAACCGAATCTCATCCTACAAAAATAGTTTGATCACCGTGAAGGCCTATTTCAACAATCCGGAATTGGTGGAGGCCGATGCCATGGCCAAAAGGCCCCGCATGGGCGAGATTTACCAGAATTATGTAGATCGATGTTTTAAGGCAGGTGCGATGGACTTTGACGATCTATTGTTGCGCACCAATGAATTGCTCACCCGATTTCCTGAGGTGCTGATGAAGTACCAGGATCGGTTTCGCTATATCCTGGTCGACGAGTACCAAGACACCAACCATTCGCAATACCTCATCGTAAAGGCCTTGGCCGATAGGTATCAGAACATATGCGTGGTTGGGGATGACGCACAGAGCATCTACTCTTTTCGCGGAGCCAATATCACGAATATCCTCAACTTCCAGCGCGATTACGATGATGTGGCGGTGTATAGGTTGGAACAGAATTACAGGTCGACCAAAAATATCGTCAACGCGGCCAATTCCGTGATTGCCAAGAACAAGAACCAACTCGACAAGGTGGTTTGGACCGCCAATGATGAAGGTGCGATGATAAAAATCCATCGCAGTCCTACCGACGCCGAAGAAGGTCGCTATGTTGCCGGTTCGATCTGGGATAACCGAATGCAAAATCAAATGCCCAACGGTAATTTTGCCGTTTTGTATCGAACCAACTCACAATCTAGATCGATCGAGGATGCCCTACGAAAAAGGGATATTCCCTATCGAATCTATGGCGGACTTTCCTTTTATCAGCGTAAGGAAATAAAGGATGTTTTATGCTATTTGAGATTGGTCGTGAACCCCAAGGATGAAGAGGCGCTGGTAAGGGTCATCAATTTTCCGGCCAGGGGCATTGGCCAGACCACCATCGATAAATTGGTAGTGGCTGCCAACCATTACAGCCGTTCAATTTTTGAGGTCATTGAAAATATTGATAAGATCGATCTGAAAATCAATTCTGGAACCAAAACGAAGCTGCGGGATTTCGTCACCATGATCAAGAGCCTCCAGATCATGAACCAAGATTCGGATGCTTTTGTCCTTGCCGAGCATGTGGCCAAGAAAACCGGTATCTTGCTCGAATTTAAAAAGGATGGGACCCCCGAAGGCATTGCCAGAATGGAGAACATAGAAGAATTGCTGAATGGGATAAAGGACTTTGTTGAAGGTCAAAAGGAATTGGCCGATGCGACGGGGGCGCTCAGCGAGTTTTTGGAAGATGTGGCCCTTGCCACCGATCTCGATAAAGATACCGGTGACGATGATCGGGTCGCTTTGATGACCATCCATTTGGCCAAGGGTTTGGAATTTCCCTACGTCTATATCGTAGGGATGGAAGAGGACCTGTTTCCGTCGGCGATGAGCATGAATACAAGAAGCGAATTGGAAGAAGAACGCAGGCTGTTCTACGTGGCGCTCACCCGTGCGGAAAAGCAGGCTTATCTTACCTATACCCAAAACCGCTACCGATGGGGAAAATTGATCGATGCGGAACCCAGCCGGTTTTTGGAAGAAATAGACGCCCAATTTGTGGAGAACCTAACGCCATTGGATGGCGGATATCGGTTCAAGCCCTTGATAGATTCGGATATCTTTGGGGAAGTGGACAAAAGCAAGCTCAGGCAAACGAAGCCGAGCAATGGCACACCGCCTGCCACGATCAGGCCCAATGAGAACCAATTGCGAAAATTGAGAAAACTGAAGCCCGAACTTTCAAGGCCTTTGGGCAATGCAAACACCATTGATCCGAACCTTCAAGAAGGAACAATGGTGAACCATACCCGATTTGGAAGGGGAAAAGTTCTGAAGGTAGAAGGTATGGGAAATGATAAAAAGGCAGAAATTCAATTCGCCCAGGGCGATATCAAGAAATTGCTTTTAAGATTCGCAAAACTGGAAATACTGAACAACGAAACCCGATAGGAGAAATAGTATCAAAACAAATCAATAACCGTTTTATGATGAAAAAGTTTAAAGATTTACGCCTCAGTTTTTTTATGGCCATCCCATTTACTGCCCTATGTATTGCATGTAGCAGTTCAGGCAGCGATGCCATTGCGCAAGACGACACCCCTCCAACGCCCGAAAATGAAGTTTTGCCCGATGTATTCGCGCAAGACTATTGGGAAAAGGCCGAATTGGTATGGAAGGACGATTTTGACGGAGATGCCTTGTCAACCGAAAATTGGTCTTTTGAAACCGGGGCGAACGGTTGGGGCAACAACGAATGGCAAGACTATGTGGCGAACGACAATGTGGAAGTGAGCAACGGTACCTTGAAGATCATAGCCAAAAAAGTGGGAAGCGGCCAAAAGACCGGTGACTATACTTCAGCCAGGCTGAACAGCAAAAGTTCGTTCATGTTTGGCAGGATGGAAATCAGGGCAAAGATTCCCGATGATAGGGGAAAAGGCATATGGCCCGCACTTTGGATGCTGGGAAACGATATACAATCGGTAGGTTGGCCCGCCTGTGGGGAAATCGATATCATGGAATATGTGAGTTATGACCCCAATTATGTGCACTTCTCTATACACAGCACGGCCAACAACCATGTGATTGGTACCCAGGTCACTTCTGGCCCCGTGGAGCTGGTGACCATCGAGGAAGAATTCCACAATTACGGGATATTGTGGACCAATAAGTACTTGAAATTTTATATCGATGATATCGACAACGTACAGCTTACGTTCTTTCGACCGGTGACCTCAAGTGTGGAGAATTGGCCGTTTTCCAAACCCTTCTATTTTCTGATGAATATCGCCGTGGGAGGCAATTGGGGTGGCCTTGAAGGTGTGGATGACGCCATTTTTCCTGCGACCATGGAAGTCGATTATGTGCATGTGTATCAGGTTAAATAAAAATTTTAAACAAATGGGGAAGGTCCGGCAAAGTTGGTTGGGCAATGCGTTGCAATCAAAATTTCCGCACAGTATAAATCCTTTTTCAAGGTTTACGAAATGGCCATCTTTATAAAGATTTACGAGGAAAATCCAAATCCCAAGGAAATTGCCAGGGTTGTCGAGGTCTTGCGCAAGGGCGGCCTGGTGATCTATCCCACCGACACCGTATACGGTTTGGGGTGCGACATTACCAATACCAAGGCGTTGGAGAAGATTGCACGGATAAAAGGCATAAAACTCGACAAGGCCAATTGGTCGTTTATCTGTGCCGATCTGAGCAATCTTTCCGACTATGTAAGGCAGATCGATACCGCCACCTTCAAAATTCTTAAAAGGGCCCTTCCGGGACCGTATACCTTTATCTTGCCGGGCAATAACAACCTCCCCAAAGAGTTCAAGAAGAAAAAGACCGTGGGTATTAGGATCCCTGACAACAAAATAGCCCATGCGCTGGTGGAAACCTTGGGCAATCCAATCATTTCAACCTCGATTCATGATGAAGATGAACTTTTGGAATATACCACCGACCCAGAGCTGATTTATGAGAAATGGGAAAAGTTGGTCGACGTGGTCATCGATGGGGGGTATGGGGGCAATGTGGCCTCCACCATTATCGATCTTTCGGAAGGCGAACCAACGGTGTTCAGGGAAGGGAAAGGGAGTTTGGACGTTTTGTCGTGAACAGGATATAATCCAAATTCACTCAGAAGATATATCGGAACCCATCATTCCAACCATGGCAAAAAAAAGTGCGCCAAACGGCGCACTTTTATTGTAAGCGATTCCAACTTTTATTTGTTGATCGCAGGGTCTTTCATACCTTCTTCGATCATACTGTAAAACTGATCCAATTTTGGAAGCACCACGATACGGGTTCTTCTGTTTTTCGATTTATCGGTCGGCGATACGGGGATGTATTCGGCTCGTCCTGCAGCGGTCATACGCTTTGGATCCACCTTGTAATCGTTCTGAAGGATACGAACAACGGCAGTCGCTCTTTTCACACTAAGGTCCCAATTGTCCAGCAATACTCCGCTTCGGTAGGGAACATCATCGGTATGGCCTTCGACCATGAACTCGAAATCGGGTTTGTTGTTGACCACCTGGGCCACTTTGCCCAATACTTCCTTGGCCCTATTGGTAATGTTGTAGCTACCGCTGCTGAACAACAGTTTATCGGAGATGGAAACAAATACCACACCTTTTTCGACACTGATTTCGATATCTTCGTCATCCAAATTGCCAAGCACGCCTTTCAAACTTTGTACTAAAGAAAGGTTTACGGAATCCCTGCGGGTAATGGCATCTTGCAACTTTCTGATGGTAAGGTCCTTTTCTTGAAGGCTTTCCAATGATTTCTCAAGGTTCTCGGCACCTTTGGTAGTAAGGGTGGTGAGGTTGCCCATATTGTTGATCAAATCCTGGTTGTTGGCTTTAAGGAATGCGTTTTGGTCTTCCAATGTTTTCATTCTTGAAGTAGCGGTGGCTTTTTCTTCAAGACAGGTGTTCAACTTTACTGTAGCTGAATTCAATAGGTCTTGTGTTTCTTTGGCTTTGGCTTCCAAATCGGCATATTTCTTCTGTGATACACAAGAGGAAAGAAGTAACGCGATTCCAATAAAGCCGAATACGATTTTTTTCATAGTTCTCTAGGGATTAAATTTAAGGATTGTTATTTGTTCAAAATTGGTTAAATCAAGCGGCAAAATTAGATATTAAGCAAACGGTGCCGCCCCAAAATTAGTTAATCTTTTACTAATTTGTTAAAATCAGTTACCCTATGTACGAAGTGTGACCATACAATGGATTTAACCAAGGCATATTTTTTGACATAATTGGATTTTTCACGCTTGCGGTACATCTTCCCGAACTGCCTGTAAAAACTTAGGTGCGCCCGTAAAATGGCTGCGCAATGGTTGAATTTGAATTGGGCAACGAATCGAAGCGCGGCCAGTCCGTCGAGCATAAGCCGGATGAAAATAATTACGAAAGCCTTGGGCCTTGGTACATTTTTGGTGATGGTGAACAGGGAATTCCTAAAATTGAGATAGGTTTTTTTTGGGTTCATATTGCTTAGCGTGGAACCTCCGAGATGGTACACGGTCGAATGTCCGTTATAATAAACCTTATATCCATGGTTCTGAGCACGCCAACAGAGATCAACCTCCTCTTGGTGGGCAAAATAGTCCTCATCAAACCCTCCCAATGCCTTAAACACCGATTCCCTTATGAACATACAGGCGCCGGTTGCCCAAAATACTTCCCTGATATCGTTGTACTGGCCCTTATCTTCCTCCAAGGCCTGGAAAATACGTCCGCGGCAAAATGGGTAACCCAACTGGTCGACTAAACCTCCGGCGGCCCCGGCATATTCAAAGTGGTCCTGTTTTAAAAGGTCCAATATTTTGGGCTGTGCGATGGCCACTTCGGGCCTTTGGGCGAACAGTTCCAATATCGGCCGAAGCCAATTTTCGGTGACCTCGACATCGGAATTCAGCAAACAGTATATATCGGCCCTTACCTGCTCCAAAGCTTCATTGTAGCCTTTGGCAAACCCCCCGTTGCTGGCATTCTGTATGATTTTTACCATGGGGAAATTCCGCTTTACAAAAGCGACCGAGCCATCGGTAGAATTATTATCTGCCAGATAGATAGCTGCCTGGGCCGAATATTGAACCACGGAAGGAAGATATTGTTCAAGCAGTATTTCCCCGTTCCAATTGAGTATGACGATGGCGACTTTCAAAACGATGGCAAATTAACGGCTAAATTCAGGAACATCTTTTATAAAATCATATTTTTCTTGTGCGTAGTCCATTCGACAATAATAATGGTCTATTCCGTTGGTCACCATGAGGAGCTGCGCATTGAGTTTCATGTTATAACGGGCGATTTGGTCAAAGACCTGCTGGTCGATGTTCACGGAGGGCGCCTTGCATTCCACCAAAAGATCGATTTGGCCCCTGGAATTATAGATGACCACATCATATCGTTTTTTGATTGCGTTGACAGTCAATTGTTTCTCCACATTGATCAGGCTTTTGGGATACTTTTTATCTTCCATCAGATAATGCAGAACGTGCTGTCTTACCCATTCTTCGGGCTGTAACACCACAAACTTTTTGCGGATGACATCAAAAATATGGATTTTATTTTCGCTACTTTTGAGCCGAAAGCCATAGTTGGGAAAATTGAGCGCTTGCATGGCGCAAATTTGATGATTTTTTTTGGGATGGATGATGTAAAACAAATCGTGGAGGACATACGCAAGGGAAAAATCAGTCCCATTTACTTCCTTCATGGGGAAGAAGCTTACTATATCGACCGGATCGCGGAATTCATCGAACAGAACGTGCTTCAGGAAAGTGAAAGGAGTTTCAACCAAATGACCCTTTATGGCAAGGATGTGGGAATCGAAGACATCGTGGGCAATGCCAAAAGATACCCCATGATGGCCGAACGACAGGTACTTATCATAAAAGAGGCCCAACATCTATCAAGGACCATCGAAAACCTGTTGCCCTATGCACAACATCCGCAGCCTACGACCGTGCTGGTCATTTGTTACAAGTACAAAAAGCTTGATAAAAGAAAGAAACTCTATAAAGCCATACAAAAAACGGGATTGTTGTTCGAGAGCAAAAAACTCTACGAAAATCAAGTTGCCGATTGGATCCGAAAAACCCTCACAGCTAAGGGTTACCGTATAGCCCCGGAAGCTGCAGCCCTTTTGGTAGAATGCCTGGGTACCGATTTAAGCAGGATCCACAGCGAGTTGGAAAAGTTAAAGTTGGTGCTGCCCACCAATACTGAAATCAACCCCGACCTCATTGAAGAACATATCGGCATCAGCAAGGAATTCAACAACTTCGAATTAAAAAAGGCCATAGGGGAACGCAATGTGTTCAAGGCCACCCGGATCATCAATTATTTCGCCCAAAACCCCAAAGACAATCCTTTTTTACTCACCGTAAGTCTGCTGCATTCCTTTTTTACCCAATTGCTCCAATACCATGGGTTGCAGGACCATACCACGAAAAACGTGGCCACGGTTTTGAGGGTCAACCCTTATTTCGTTTCGGAATATCAGATCGCGGCAAAAAATTATCCGATGAAAAAGGTAAGCCAAACCATTTCCTATCTACGGGAAATGGACTTAAAGGGAAAAGGGGTAGGGGCCAATGCACTTTCCCAGACCGATCTTTTGAAGGAACTGCTGGTGAAGATCATTTGATCATTTCCGATCCAAACTGTATTTGCCCGGGCCCATAAGAATGATGGCCACAAAACAAGTGAGAAACAGGAATGCCTTTTCCTTGACCGCGAAGGGATCCGAAGCGTGCACGATAAAGCCGGCAACGACCATGGTCAAAGCCGTGGGCACGGCAAACCAGCGGGTTCTGTAACCCAATATCACAAAAATCGGACAGACCAATTCCCCAATCGTGGCAAGGAACAGGGACGGTACTGGTCCTATGCCCAATGGATCCCCGAATTCGATAGGGAGTCCGCCAATGAGTTTTTGAAATTTTGGGATGCCATGGGTCAGCATCATCACAGAGGGGGCGATTCGCAGCACCGCAAGACCCAAATTTTTGGTAAGGTCGTTTGCCATAGCAGTTCAAATTGATATGAGGTAGACAAAGCTATTCATTTTTCATGAATATTTGTAATAATTCGACTACGTTCTGCATCAATATATCGCAGTCGGAAGCCTTAAATGATAAAGGCGGCTTGATCTTGAGCACACTGTCGAAGGGGCCGTCGGTACCGATCAGGATGTGTCGCTCACGAAGTCCGTTTTTAAAGTAAGCCGCCAAACGGGTATCGGGATTCCCATGGGCATCGACCAGTTCTATCCCCAAAAAAAGACCAGAGCCCCGAACATCTGCAATTCGTGGGTACTGCTCACGCAATTGCTGCCATCTGGTTTTTAAGTAGTCGCCCGTACTTTTGGCATGGGCCTGTAGTTCCTCTTCCATTATGACCTCCAGTACGGCAAGACCAATGGCGCAGGAAACCGGGTTTCCCCCGAACGAACTGAAGAACTCCGGTCCGTTTTCGAAACTTTTTGCAATTTCGGAGGTGGTCACCACCGCACCTATCGGATGTCCATTGCCCATGGGTTTGCCCAAGATCACCATATCGGGGTCCACCCCGTGCATTTCGAAGCCCCAAAAGCAATCGCCCAGCCGGCCAAAACCCACCTGTACCTCATCACTGATGCAGATTCCGCCCTGTTTTCTGATTTGGGGATACACTTTTTGCAGGTACCCTTGGGCCAAGGGCACTTGGCCCCCACAACCCACTATCGGTTCGGCAATGAAAGCGGCGATCTTATCTTCATGATCATGGATCTGGGAAATCGCAACTTCCGCAAAATGGGTTCCGGCTGTGCCGTCATCGGCATAACCTGAATTATATACCTTGGGCAGCGGCGTCTGCAGTATATAGTCTTTTTTGCCAGGTCCTCCCTTATGGCTGTACTTGTAATGACTCACATCGATGCCCACTCTGGTGTTGCCGTGGTAGCCATGTTCCAAGACCATTATTTGTTCTTTTTGGGTATGGACCTGGGCTAGGCGGATCGCTAGATCCGTGGCTGCGCTGCCCGAATTCACGAAGAACACCTTATTGAGGTTTGGCGGGAATTTCGAAAGCAATGATTCGCTGTAATCCAGCAGTATATCGTAAAGATAGCGCGTATTGGTATTGAGCCGGGCCATGGCGTGCTGGCCGGCACGCACTACCTTCGGGTGGCAATGCCCCGCCAACATAATGTTGTTGTAGGCATCCAGAAAGGTATTGCCCTGCTGATCGTACATGTACTGGAAGGCGGACCGGTCCATGGCGATGGGTTTTTGATAGCTCAGGGAAAGGGCCTCGCTCAAAAAAAGTTTCCTTTTCATCAGTTGATCTCCTATCGGTTTTTTGGTCGTTGGTGCGAAGCCGGCGGCTGCCCGAAATGCGTCCTTGGCTTTGATGGGATTGATGCCGATCCATTTTTTCAGGAGCTTCCAGGCCGGTTTTTCACTGATGGTGATATAGTCGGAATCGGGTTTCAGGGTCTTGGTATGGGCCGAATTGCAGACACTGGTGCACAAACGGGCCGCGACCAGGTAATACAAGAGGTCGAGCTCGGGTTCCAGTAACGGCAGTACCCCATGGTAACCCTTGATCACTTCCTGGGCCACGGCAAGGGGGTGTTCCTTTTCCATCATCACATAGGTGATGGCCACGGCCACTTCATTGATGAGCCAGGAATGGCACATATCACCGAAATCGATGATGCCGGAGACCTTTCCGTTTTGGGTGAGCACGTTCCAATCGTTGGCATCGTTGTGGATGATGCCCTTTCTGAGATGGTATCGATAGGGGGCCAGCTGTTCCTCGAATTGTAGGAAAAAATAATCGACCAGGCTGCGGTCACCGGCATTTGGAATGTATTTCAGAAAAGTGCGGTTTTTCGGGAAATGTTGGAGGTCCCATTGAAATTCCTTGGCGGCGATGGAGGGGTCATGGGTTTCAAAGATCACGTTGTCCATTTGGGCCAAAAACATGCCGAAGGAACTTAGCAGGGCAGGGGTATGGGGCACTTCGCCCAGAAAATCGCCCTCGACAAAGGTGAGCAGGCGGTAGATGTGGCCTTCGGCGATTAAGAGTGCTTCCTTGTTCGTTGAAAGAACGTTTTGGGAAAAATCATAGGTTTTTAAGGCGCCAAGTTGCCCGAGCAATCGGTTTTCGGCCTGTAACAGGGCAAAAGTGGCTACGGTATAGGGATATTTTTTCAGCACAAAGTTGTGCCCTTTGCTGGTTACCCTATAATTGGTGCTGATATAGCCCTCCAAAGGGGTAATGTTACAATTGGATTGATCAAAATATTCCTGAAGAATGGCTTCCATGGGTATCGATCGGGCCGTGATGGTTTTGGCTGCCTAAACTTAATATAATCTTGGGGAAGGGGGAAAGAAAAAATGGGTATTTCCCTAGGGAAATGCATGAAAAAAAAGATATTAGCCGATGTTAACGGTCGGACTTAGAGCTTAAGTACCACAGAAGGGAATGATTCATTATACTATTTTCATCGAGTAGATTAAAGAATTGCATTGAAGACTAGTAATCTTGGAATATTTCGGTAACCTCGTCATTATTCCGCACTTGAACGGAAATGTTGACCTTTAAATCAAAGTCTGTTTTATAATAATACGTTCTTCTACTTCTATCGTAGCGTATTGAAGCTTCAAAGTCTTTAAGGTGTTCGATTAGGTTATAGATCGATCTTTCGCTCAGATGCATTCGACTGGCTAGTTCACCGGGAGATCCGGTTCTTTCATCTAAAATGAGCCGATGTAGTTTTTGCAATCGTTCTAAATTTTTGATCGAGTTCATAAGGTTTATATTTCATTCAATTTCTTAGCTGCAATTGATGTTTTTTCGAGTGGAATATGGTAATCTTATTCAATAATATAGAAAATAATCTATATATGCAATTTTTTATTCAAATATTTCCAAAGCACCCTAAAACAAACCTATTAAATAGTACAATCAGCTTGGCGGTCTCACAACAAATCGTATATTTGTAATAGAAATCAAGAATCGTATAGATTATATTCTCCTTATGTTCAAGACCATAGATCGATTAATGCAGTTCATCAAATTTTCAGGCCTTAGCGCAAGGCAATTTGATTTATCTATTGGTGCTGGGAATGGGTATACATTGAGGATGCAAAAGAATAGCGCATCGATCGGCAGTGATGTTATCGAAAACATTATAAAAACCTATCCTGAACTTAATTTGGTTTGGTTGATTACCGGTGAAGGCAATATGCTGAAGACAGATAAAAAGGAGCCAATAATGAATTTCGAGGATCTTCCGCGTTCCAGGCAAAAGGAAATTGAACTTATTATTGAAGAGAAAATCAGGGAAAGGCAAGAGATCGAACTGAAACGCCTCTTAAAAGAGGTTACCAAGGAGATTGAAAGTAAACAAGGATAAACACCAAGCAAATTCAATTCTTGATATGCTCTAACAGCTGTTTTCTTAAATTCAAAAGCTGACCAATATGTGTTGAAGCCAATTCCTTGCTATCCCCGTTTTTTCTCAAATTTTCAAACTCCGCCTTGCTTTTTCTATACAGTTCGCTTTGTAGATCAGGGTGATTTAGAAGTTGGTTGATTTCATGCGTCACACCTTCATAGAGGTCCATGATCTTGGATTGGTATTTGATAAATTTCGACAAAAAAACCATGACAAGAACGAGCACAATTACAAAAGGTAAGGCTTCGATATATTCGGTTTCATCCAGAGATGTAGAAGTTTCAAACAAAACGGAGTACAACTGATAGCTAAATACAATGATTGGGCTGAGGAGGGCATATCGCCACCATGCACTGGAAGTTACAAACCATAGCGCTAATGGTATAATTGAGCAGATTTTTAGGGCGCAAAACCAAACAAAATATCCAACATCAATAAATCCATTATTGGTTAAAGTTATATTGCCAAATGTCCAAATTTGAACCCCATCTGGCACTATTTTAAATGAATATGCAACTATTGGTAAAAATAAAAGCAAAAAAACTATGGCATAATCTGGAATTTGACTTTCTGTTTCCTGACTTTTCAATTTAGAATTAATGTTTTTTTCGAAGATTAATTTAAGGTGGAATAGATTTTGCAATACCATTCTTTTTGGTACTTTATACCTATATTCATTGAGCTTATTGGTCTGATTTTTAAAATCAGAATAAACTCTTTTTAATCTAATTGGGTTATACTTGAAAACAGCAAGAGCATTATATTTTTTTGCATTCTTAATTGCAGATTTTAAACCAAGAATGCTATCT
>JBATHI010000246.1:0-14464 GCA_049666645.1 Flavobacteriaceae bacterium
GCCATTGCCCGTCCACTTAGCCGGATTTTCCTCAAATTTTCCATCCGACAATGGATGTTCCGTACCGCCCAAAGGGAGATAACCATTTTGCCAATTCGGCACCCGAAAGGATTCATTTGGGATGTAATAAAAGTTGTTGTTTCGCGCATAGGCAACCTTGATATCATCGGTTGCCCCAAAAGGGGCTTTGCCCGAGGGGGTAGATTTCCCCTCATAGTTCCGTGCCACATGGTTTGGCACGATATCGATCAACACCTTTAATCCCGTCTTATGGGATCGCGCCAACAAGGCCCTAAACTCCTCCAATCGTTGGCTAGGGTCATCGGCCAGATCGGGATTTACGTTATAATAATCCTTGACCGCATAGGGGGATCCGGCCCGCCCTTTGACGATATCGGGGTCATCGTTTGAGATGCCGTATTGGCTATAATCTGTAATCAGGTCGTGATGGGGCACCCCGGTATACCAGATATGGGTAACGCCAAGGTCTTTGATCTCGCCCAGGGCCTTCTCCGTAAAGTCGGAGAATTTGCCCACTCCATTTTCCTCTATCGTGCCCCAAGGTTTGTTGTTGGTGTTGGTATTTCCAAAAAGGCGGGTAAAAACCTGGTAAACCACCTCTTTTTTCTTGCCCTGCTGCTGTTGGTCCATTTCGTTCATTTCCGTTTTACATCCCGATAACGAGAGGAATATGGCTAATCCGGCAAGGATACCTATTTTACCCATACTTTATGTTAGCGATTCCTGACCAGGGTTCAACACCAGCCGCTTGCCATTGACCCTGATCGACATTTCGTGTTTGCCGTCCAGTTCAAAGGTATTGCCTTCGTGGCTTACGGTCACCTTCAGGATACGGTTCCTGAAATTGACTTTAAAGGAGTAGGACTTCCATTCTTCTGGAATCCGGGGTGAAAACGATAGTTTGTCCTCCACAATGCGCATCCCTCCAAATCCTTCAACGATACTCATCCAAGTGCCGGCCATTGAGGTAATGTGTAGGCCCTCTTCCACTTCTTTGTTATAATCGTCCAAATCCAATCTTGAAGTCCGCAAATAAAAGGTGTAGGCTTGGTGCATCCTATCGAGCTTGGCGGCTTGGATACTATGTACACAGGGCGACAGCGATGATTCATGTACGGTGAAAGGCTCATAAAAATCAAAGTGCCTTTGCAGTTCGTCAAGCGTGAAATGGTCTTCAAAAAAGTAAAAACCCTGCAAAACGTCGGCCTGTTTGATATAAGGAGATCTGAGAATCCGGTCCCAGCTCCATTTTTGATTGATGGGGCGATTTTTCTTATCGAGATTGGCCACGGTAATCAATTCCTTGTCCAAAAACCCGTCTTGTTGCAGATAGATATCGTGTTGTTCGGAACGGGGGAAATACATATTGTCGGCCACCGCTTTCCATTTTTCGGTTTCTGCTGCTGTCAGTTTGGTGATGCCAATGATCCTGCTGTAATCGGCAGGATAGCCATCCTTCACCTTTTGCAACTGTTCCAGGGTATAGTCGATGCACCATTTGGCAAAATAATTGGTATACCAGTTGTTGTTCACGTTGTTTTCATATTCATTGGGACCAGTGACCCCAAGAATCACATATTGGTTCTTCAAGGTCGAGAAAGTGGCGCGCTGCTGCCAGAACCTGGCAATACCTATCAGCACCTCGAGCCCCATATCGGGAATATAGGAGTAGTCGCCGGTAAACCGATAATAGTTAAAAATGGCAAAGGCAATGGCACCGTTCCTATGTATTTCCTCGAAAGTGATCTCCCATTCGTTATGGCATTCTTCCCCGTTCATGGTCACCATGGGATAAAGGGCCGCACCATTTGTAAATCCAAGTTTCTTGGCATTTTCAATCGCCTTCTCCAGGTGGTTGTATCGGTACTTCAACAGGTTTCTGGCCACTTTTTGATCTTTGGTGGCCATATAGAAGGGGATGCAATAGGCTTCGGTATCCCAATAGGTACTACCGCCATATTTTTCGCCCGTAAAGCCCTTTGGACCAATGTTCAACCTGCTGTCCCTGCCCAAATAGGTCTGGTTCAGATGGAAAATATTAAATCGGATTCCCTGCTGGGCCTTAACATCGCCTTCAATGGTGATATCGCTCATTTCCCATATTTTAGCCCAGGCCGCTTTTTGTTTTTCGAGCAGGGCATCAAAACCCAGATCATCCGCTTTCTTAAGGGCATTTTTGGCCGCAGCGATCAATTCGGCAGCTTTATGGTTTCGCGACACGGTATAGCCCCCAAATTTGTGGAGCGCTATGGATTCCCCTTTTTTTAACTTATGGGTATATTCAAGTCCGACCCATTGCTCCTTTTCATGAACTTTGGGTTGTATATCAAGCACTTTGCCTTTTTGAACCAATTGTGCCTGCATAAAAGTACAGGTAGCGAAATTTGTTTTCATGGTATGGGCCTCGATAAAAGCCTGATCGCCATCGGCCATGACCCTGGTGGTGTTCCAAAATTTATCGTCCCAATTGGTATCATGGTTTTTGATGCCACTATCCAAATAGGGCGTGAATGCAATCGAGATATCGGAATCAACCGGGGTCAGCTCGTATTTAATGGCACCGACCTCATCGAGATCCAGGCTTAAAAAACGGGTTACCTTGATATCCAAATGAATACCGTTGGGCATTGTAGCCACGAAGGTGCGCATATACCATCCTTCCTTCATGTTCAACTCACGACGAAAATGGGCCACTTTTTTACAACTGTTCAAATCGAAAGGCTCGTCGTTGATCTTAATATTGATCCCTATCCAATTGGGCGCATTCAATACTTTGGCAAAGTATTCGGGATAGCCATTTTTCCACCAACCTACCCTAGTCTTATCCGGATAGTAAACCCCCGCAATATAACTGCCCTGAAAGGTCTTGCCGGAATATTGCTCTTCAAAATTGGCCCTCTGCCCCATGGCACCGTTGCCTATACTAAATAGACTTTCCGAGGATTTTACCCGCTCTTTATCGAAACCCTCTTCAATGATCGACCATTCACTGGGTTTAATATAATCTTGGTTCATAGGTTGCTTGTTTAAAGGTTCTTATCTAGATTGTTATGGGAGATTCTCCAATTTTAATTTAACGATAGTTGCCTCAGGGGATTCGAATCAATTGCTTTTTACACCCTTAGTCACAAGGTTTGTCTTTGCGATCAAATCGTCTAAAAATCCCAAACCGATTTCCGTAAAATCCACAAAATTGTAATCGGCCCCGTTAAGCACGGTGGGATCTCCAATACCGACACTGGTCATTTCTGCCGTATTGGCCGCCTCGATGCCCGCCAAAGCATCTTCGAACACCACGCAATTTTTGGCAGCTACCCCCAATTTATCCGCAGCGATCATAAATACCTCCGGATCGGGCTTTGCCTTGCTTACCGCATTACCATCAACAATGGCATCAAAATAAGTCAAAAGCTTCACCTTTTCCAAAATTGGCACGGCATTTTTACTCGCCGAGCCCAAAGCCATGGGAATGCCCTTGGCCTTGAGAAAGTTGAGCACTTTTGTGACGTCCGGCAAAATTTCGGTTTCGTCCATACTGGCGATATAGGAGAGGTAATCCTCGTTCTTTTCTGCCAACCACGCATTGAACTGTTCATGGGAAACGCTCATGTCCCCCATTTCAAGTAAAATTTCCAGACATCGTTTTCGGCTGACCCCCTTAAAATTTTCGTTGTCCTCTTCCGTAAAATGGACGCCCAACGCATCGGCGAGTTTTTTCCATGCCATATAATGATACTTTGCAGTATCGACGATCACCCCATCGAGGTCAAAAATAAATCCTATTTTATTCATTGGTTAGCTGGTTTGTTGTAATAAAAATCCATGTTTTCCTTTAAAAAACAATGACACCGATTGCGCTGATTTAAAATCGACCCATCCTTAAAAAAATCCTGATCTAGGTATCTTAAAAATCGAACCGGGGTCAAAAATAGGGTTTTGGGAACAAGATACTTTGATTCTTACGTATTTCATAGCATTTTGCCATGCACAGTTGAATCATTTACAGTTGACTCCCTTTCGATCAAGGTGGCCTGTATCACTTCGGTACGGAATTCGACCGCTTCTTCTCCCCCATCCTCTTCTATACGGTCGATCAATAATTGGGCAGCCATTTCACCCATCCGATCGCCGTACTGGTCGACAGTGGTCAAGGTCGGATCGCCGTAGCGGGAAAGGATACCATCTGTAAATCCTATCACTTCGAGGTCGGCAGGTATTTTGATTCCCATTTTTTTCGCCAAACGCATGCAGTGGATGGCGAAAAGCTCATTGACAGATAGGATGGCATCAACCTCATTTTCGAGCAAAAAAGTGCCGATTTCCGAGACGTTCACATCGGAGTAAGGCAATCGCAGTATCAATCTTTCATCGATACGCAGGCCACTGTCGGTGAGTGCTTTACGGTAACCTTCCGCCCTTTTCCTGCTCACGTTGAAATAACTTTCGGTTGTGACCAAAGCAATTTTTTTTCGGCCATTCTTGATGAACTTCCCAACGGCTTGGTAGGCAATCTCAAAATCATTGATGATCACCTTGTCGCAAGCGATGTCCTCAGTGACCCTATCGAAGAGCACCAATGGAATGCCCTGGTCGGTTACCTCCTTCAAATGGGCAAAATCGTATTTCTGTTGGGTTTCCGCAGAAAGCGACATAATAAAACCGTCGATGCTCCCGTTGGTCAACATTTCCATGTTGATCACCTCCTTGTCAAAAGACTCGTCGGAAATACATATGATCACATTGTAGCCCCGCTGGTTCGCATATTTTTCAATGCCCCTGAAGACCGTGGTGAAAAAATAGTGCAAAATATCCGGAATGATGACGCCAATATTCTTCGTACGCTTGTTTTTAAGACTAACCGCAATGTTGTTCGGTTTGTAGTGGTACAGTTTGGCAAAGGCCTGGATCTTATCTTTGGTATCCTGTCCTATTTCAGAACTGTTTTTGAGTGCCTTGGAAACGGTAGATATTGAAACGTCCAATTCCCGGGCAATGTCCTTAAGCGTCATTTTTTGTTTCACTGCATGGGAAATTTAAATTCCGTCTGTCCGTAAATTTAACCATTATAAAGTTTGACCCCCGTTAATTATCGTTGGAATTTGACTGTAAAAGCGAATCCTTAAGTTTTTTTAGGAAATTAAAAAAAACCTTATATTTACCCCAAATCGAGATATAGTCATTTAAAACCCCTATCTTTTGGGAATTGCAGAGAATACGTTTTGGCTATTTATCAAAACTGGAATCAGGAAAAGTTATTAACACGAAACCGTTTGCGGAACTTCCTAAATTGTCCCAATCGGTATTTTAACATGTTTTTTACATATTTTAGGCAGCTTAACTAACTTTTTTATTAGCTTTAAATCAAATTAACTCAACTTAAACTAACTTTTATGAAGATTACTCTATTCAAAAGCATGATGATTCTCGGCGCATTTCTGTGCTTTGGGATATCACATGCACAGGAAGTGACCGGGATGGTTTCCGATGCCAACGGACCGTTACCGGGTGCCAGTGTTGTGGTCAAAGGAACGACAACGGGTACACAGACCGATTTCGATGGCAACTATACCATCAACGCAGACGGCGATGCCACCTTGGTATTCAGCTACATTGGTTTTAGGACCACTGAAATTGCAGTTGGGGGGCAATCCACCATCAATGTAACCTTGGAGGAAGATGCCCAGGCGTTGGAAGAAGTAGTCGTAACAGGTTACGGCTCCCAAGTAAAAAAGGAAATCACCACTGCGGTTACCAGTGTCAACGCCGAGGATTTCAACCAAGGGATCATCACCGCACCCACCCAATTATTGGAAGGTAAGGTTGCCGGTCTGAGCGTTTACAACAGGGGGGGAGACCCCAATCGTGCTCCCACCATTCGACTAAGGGGTATCTCAACGATCGGTGGAAATACTGAACCCCTTGTGGTCATCGATGGGGTGCTTGGGGGCAGCCTTAACAACGTAGACCCTAACGATATTGCGAACATCACCGTCTTGAAAGATGGTTCCGCTGCCGCAATTTACGGCACACGGGGCTCGAGCGGTGTTATCCTTGTCACCACCAAATCAGGAAAAGCCGGGCAACCCATGCAGTTGACCTACAACGGTCAGTTTGCCGTTTCTACCATTGCCAACCAAGTAGATATCATGAACCGTGATGAATTCTTGGCAGCCGGAGGAAACGATTTGGGAAGCGCTACAGATTGGATCGAGGAAGTAACCCAAAACGGGATTTCACAGGTACACAACGTGGCTGCCGTCGGGGGAACCGAGGATGTGACCTATCGTGTATCGGCGAACTTCAGGGACAATGAGGGAATCCTGATCAACTCGGGCAACACCCAGTTCAATGCCCGTACCAATTTTACGACCAGGCTGATGAACGATAAATTGAAAATCGATTTCAATACCGCCCTTACCCAGCGTGAAAGTGAAAGAGGTTTCTATGAGGCCCTGCGGTACGCGGTAACCTATAACCCAACAGCTCCTGTTTTTGGGGACGACGCCCCCTTCCCCTTTGCCTCCGCCCAATATGGCGGGTACTTCGAGACCTTGGGCCTTTTTGATAGCTTCAACCCGGCATCCATCGCCAATCAGAGCAAGAACAAGGAAGAATCGAATACCTTGAATTACAGCTTGAACCTTAACTATCGCTTTACCGATCATTTTTCGGCCAATGTAAACTATGCCGGCCAGAACATTAAATCGGATACCAGGATCTATTATCCCACCACTACTTTGTTCGGGGGCAATGCCGTAAGCCCGACCGCAAGAGGTAGGGCGAACTTCCTTTCCAGAGACGAAAGTTTCCAATTGTTCGAGGCCTACGGTACGTATACCAATACAATATTTGACCGATTGGCGCTCACCGTCGCCGGGGGCTATTCCTATCAGGAAAACGATTATAATGACTACTTCTTTGGATTGGGCGATTTTCCTCCAGGGGTAAACTTCGATTTCAGCAACAATATCGGGGTTGCCCAAGACCTTTTGGAAGCGGGCCGCATTACGGCGAACAGTAGCAGAAGGGACGGCGATAAGATCATCGCTTTCTTTGGCCGCTTGAACGCCACCTTCGATGATGCCATATACTTGAACGCCTCCATCAGAAGGGAAGGGTCGAGCCGTTTTGGTCCGGACCAACAATGGGGTCTTTTCCCGGCCATTGCCGTGGGAGCCGATATCAACAAATACCTGCAGCTCGATAACGTGGATTTGTTGAAAGCCCGTCTTGGATATGGGGTTACAGGTGCCATACCACCCGGGGTAGGTTTGTTTCAAACCGTATATAACGTGGTGAATGGGGCCGACGGATTCAGTGGTTCCGGAACCTCCAATGGAACCCGTGCCGCAAATCCCGATCTGAAATGGGAGGAAAAACGTGAGATCAACTTCGGTATCGAATATGCCATGGACCGTTTGTCGGCCACCCTTGATATCTATAATAGGAACATTGTAGACTTTATCTTCTTGGCCAACGTGGATGCCGCTTTGTTCAATGGAATCGGACAGCGTTTTGAAAATGCAGGTAAATTGAGCACCACTGGGGTAGAGTTCACCATTAACTATGATATCCTTAAAAAGGAAAACCTTAACTACAATTCTGGACTCATCTTCTCCACCTACAAGACCACCTTGAAGGAAAATGCCCAGGGCGATCAGGTTATCGCCAACTTGGGAGCTCCAGGACAAAACGATACCAACGTGATCCTGGTGAAGGAAGGAGAGGAAGTCGGCCAGATTTGGGGACCCGTATTTTCAGGAGAGGTCAATGCCGTGGGCACTCCGATCTTGGTGGACATCAATGGGGATGGCCAATTGATTACAGGTCAGGGCAGTGCCTTGGACGATAATGCCGACTTCAAGGTTTTGGGCAAGGGTATTCCCGATTTCGAATTGGGATGGACCAACCAATTGACTATTGGCAAATGGGACGTGAACGCTTTCTTCAGAGGGGTGTTCGGCCATAGCTTGGTGAATTCGTTCCGTGCCTTCTACGAACCCATCATCGGTTCTCAGGCTTCCTATAATTTCGTGAACACAAAATATGCAAGGCCCGATATCAAAACCGCACAGTTCAGTTCTTACTATGTGGAGAAAGCCGATTTTGTACGGTTGGATAACATCTCCGTGGGATATAACTTCGATATCAACAACAATTATATCAAAGACATCCGTTTGAGTCTGAGTGCGCAGAACCTGTTTACCATCACCGGTTATACGGGCACCCAGCCCGATCCGGCTTTGCAAGACGTTCCCGATGATCTGGTGAGCAACTTGCGATCTGGATCGCCCAATGTCTTGGCTCCAGGTATCGATAGGCGTAATACTTATTTCCAAGCCAGAACTATTTCGTTGGGCTTAAATGTTAACTTTTAAAAAAAAAACTATGAAACGCATTATTAAACTAACTCTCCTCAGCACGCTACTCATAGGGTTTTCGTGCACGAATCTAGACGATACATTGGAAGACACCCTTACGACGGAATTCTCCAATGACGGCATTTCCACTGGCGGTGGAGGTGGTGGCGGGGTGCTTTTGGCACCCTTTGGAAGACTCAGGGCAGGCTCTGCCACCAACGGGGGCTATTTTCCTTTGCAGTCCTTGACCAGCGATGAAATGATGGTAGGCCAAAAAGGTGGCGACTGGTTCGATGGTGGTATTTGGATCAATTTGCACCGACATACCTGGGATTCGTCCATTAACCGTATCAATGATACCTGGACCGATGCCTACGCTGGGATCGGAGAGTGCAACACCACCCTGGCAGGTACCTTGACCGCCAATGAAACCGCTCAGGTAAGGGCTTTAAGGGCCTACTTCTACTGGAGGTTATTGGATATCTACGGAAGGGTAAAAATCATTACCGCAGCCGGAGCGGATGCACCGCAATCGGATCGACAAACGGTCTATAATTTTGTGGAAAGTGAATTGTTGGCCGCGTTGGGCATCCCCGCAGTTACGGCATCCATGGATCTTTCCGCAAGTCCGTTGAACACCGATATTTCGAATTACAGGATCAACCAGTATGCCGCTTTGGGCATTTTGGCAAAATTGTACCTGAACGCGGAAGTTTATACCGGAACACCTAAGTATCAAGAAGCCGACTGGGCCGCCACTTATATTATCGACAATTCGCCCTATCAGCTTTGTTCCACTGGATGCAGTGTTCCCAATTTGGCCAAGAGACCCGATGTGGCTACCGATCCAGAAACCTTGGAAGGCTATGCCGCGGTTTTCGCACCACAGAACGAGAACAATCCCGAGATCATCTTCGCCATAGAATATGACGAAACCAGTGGCGGTGGCATGAACTTTGCCCAAATGACGCTTCATGGTCCCAGCCAGTTGACCTTTGGATTGGATTCCGCCCCATGGAACGGCTTCGCGGTGCTCGAAGATTTCTATAACAGCTATGAAGATGGCGACCTTAGGAAGAAAGCCAACTTCTTGGTAGGGCCTCAGACCGATTTTACCGGTCTTCCGTTGTTGGATTTTGCTGCGGATGATGATAATTTACAGGTTGATTACACTCCGTTCATCAATGAGTTGGAGCCCAATAGCCAAAGACAAGGCGGGGTGAGAATGTACAAGTTCAGCTTTAAATTGTTCCAAAGAGCTAGTATGGACAATGACTATCCTATCGTACGTTTGGGTGATGTCCACCTGATGCGTGCAGAGGCCCGTTCGCGTGCCGCCAGCGATTGGAGTTTGTCTTTGCCCGACGTGAATGCCTTAAGGACAAGGGCCGGTGTGGCTCCCTTGGCTTCCATCGATGCAGATGGTTTCTACGATGAAAGAGGTAGGGAAATGTTCCAGGAATCGAGCCGTAGAACCGATATGATCCGATTCGGTAAATTCCAGGATTCATGGCAGTTTAAGACCAACAGTGATTCCTTCAGGAATCTGTTCCCGATACCACAGGCTCAAATCGATGCCTCTGGCGGTACTTTAACACAGAACCCTGGGTACTAGTACTAAAGATTTATTATTTTCGAGGGTTGTTCTTTTAGAGCAACCCTTTTTTTTGATTGAATATTCCCAATGAAACAATTTGTCGCTTTAACCTTGCTAATATTTGTTTCCTGTAGTACCGAACAGCCCAAAGAACCCCTTCCGCTTTTTGTCCTTAAGGATGCCACAAGCGGTATCTTTTTTGAAAATTCGCTCTCCTATGACGAAGGCTTCAATCCTTATCTCTATCGCAATTTTTATAATGGTGGCGGGGTCGCGATCGGGGATATCAACAATGACGGTTTGGAGGATATCTACTTTACCGGGAATATGGTAGATAATAAGCTATTCCTAAATAAAGGCAACTGGCAGTTCGAAGACATCACCGTACAGGCAAAGGTGGACTGCCCCAAGGTATGGTCTACCGGTGCTACATTCGCCGATGTGAACGGGGATGGCTGGCTCGATCTTTACGTTTGCAAGGCCGGCAAACAGGAAGGGTCGAACAGGCATAACGAGCTTTTCATCAACAACGGCGACCTTACCTTTACCGAATCCTCAAAGGCATATGGCTTGGATGTGGAAGGTTTATCGGTACAGGCAGCCTTTTTTGATTATGACAAGGATGGCGATCTGGACGTATACGTCCTGAACAACTCGCTGAAATCGATCATTGGCTTTGAACTGATCAAAGACCAAAGAAACTTTCCCGATATCAGTGGCAACGGCAATAAATTTTTGAGGAACGATGATGGAAAATATACCGACATCACCCAAGAAGCCGGTATCTATAGCAGCAAAATAGGATTCGGACTGGGCATCACCTTAGGGGATTTCAATCATGACAATTGGACGGATATCTATATCTCGAATGACTTTTTTGAAAAAGACTACCTCTACCTCAATAATGCCAATGGCCAATTTACAGAAGCGATGGAAACCTATTTCGGATCGATTTCCATGGGTTCGATGGGGGCCGATCTGGCCGACCTCAACAACGACCAGCTCACCGACTTGATGGTGACCGAGATGTTACCGGCAACCCCTGACCGGCAAAAAACAAAAACCGTTTTCGAATCATGGGACAAACACCAATTGGCAAAACAACAAGGATATTTCGAGCAATTCTCAAGAAATACCTTACAACGGAATCTTGGGGACGCGGGATTTTTGGAATTGGGCAGACAGGCCCAAGTGTCGGCCACGGAATGGAGCTGGGGCGCCCTATTGTTCGATATGGATAATGATGGACTAAGGGATATTTTTATCAGCAACGGCATTTATAAAGACCTTTTGGACAGGGACTATCTCGCTTATGAAGCCAATGAGGAAACCGTGAAAAACAGGATCAACAACAAGGAACAAAACGTGATCACCAAATTGATCGATGCCATGCCCTCCCAAGCTGTTCCCAATGCCGCCTTTCACAATTTAGGCGACTTCAATTTTGAAAATGCCACCGAGAAATGGGGATTATCGTTACCTAGCTTCAGCAACGGCAGCGCCTATGCAGATCTAGACAACGATGGGGATCTCGACCTTGTGGTGAACAACGTAAATATGCCTTCCTTTGTTTACGAAAATACGAGCGACACCTTAACTTATAGAAGTGTAGTACTGAAACTAAAACAGGGCGATGGCAATAGAGATGCCATCGGAACCAAGGCTTCGATATCCTTCATGGGAAATCGAAGCGGTTACGGTGAAAACTATGTGTCAAGAGGTTTCCAAAGCAGTGTTCCTTCCGGAATCCATTTTGGCGTGGGATCCGCAAAAACCATCGATACCCTAAAAATACAATGGCCTGATGGGACAACGACCCGCCTAACGGACTTGGCCACCAACAGAACCTATACCCTGGAACATCCAGGGATTGATGAACCACAAAATTCGGCCGGGGGCATCGAAAAAACAAAAGTGTACGGAATCACCAAGGAAATCGAGCCTATCTTCGAATTTGAACATCGGGAGGATAGCTATATCGATTTTAATAACGAACGCCTCCTTCCCCAAATGTACAGCAATGAGGGACCTGCGTTCGCTACAGCCGATATCAATGGCGACGGCACCCCGGATTTCTTCGTAGGGGGCGCCAAAAAACAAGCTGGCAGCCTCTTTCTTTCAACCCCGACAGGCTTCCAGAAAATTACGGCCCCATTTGAGGATGCCTCGGAATCGGAAGATGTTGACGCCCTATTTTTTGATGGTGACAACGATGGGGATCTCGACCTCTATGTTTGCCATGGGGGCAAGGCCTATTCCCCCTATTCCATTGCGCTGACCGATACCTACTATCGGAATGATTCCGGCGTATTCCAAAAAGTGGATGATGCCCTATCCTTTCCGACCGCTATCAGTTCGTCGGTGGTGAAAGTGGCCGATTTCGATCAAGATGGCGATCAAGACCTATTCGTGGGGGAACGATATAAAACCAATCTTTATGGTTTGCCGGGCTCGGGCTTTCTGATGGTAAACGACGGCACCGGTCGCTTTAAGGCAATAGAAATGCCCGCACTCAACAATATTGGGATGATCACCGATGCAAGCTGGGCCGATATCAACAAGGATGGACAGCAAGATCTCATTGTTGTTGGAGAATGGATGGGCGTTAAACTATTGCTGAACCAAAACGGGACATTCGAAGACAAAAGCCAGGCTTACGGCTTGGCAGGCACAGATGGCCTATGGACTTCCTTGGCGGTATCCGACGTAGACTCAGATGGCGATATCGATATCGTAGCGGGCAATATTGGGCGCAACAATTTTTATGAACCCCATATGAAAATGTTTGTGGGTGATTTTGATGGCAATGGTTTTCAGGAACAAATAATCTGTAAGGAGGTGGATGGTAAATACTACCCCATCGTCGATAAAGATGAGTTAATTTCGCAAATCCCAAATTTGAAAAAAACCCTGTTGTTCTATAGAGATTACGCCACCGCCGATATGCAGTCCATTTTTCCGCAAATCGATCTAGATCGCACGATGACCGTGAATTTGGAAACTACCGAGAGCACCATTTTTTTGAACGGGAAAGGGAATTTCAATGCCTATGCCCTTCCCAACGAAATCCAATATGCCCCTGTATACGCGATCAACGCCACGGACATCGACGGGGATGGCAAAACGGACCTCTTTTTTGGTGGCAACCAATATTTGGTCAAGCCCCAATTCGGGCGTTACGACGCTTCCATGGGCTGGGCGATCATGGGCCCTCTCGCCCCGGAAAAAGACCATGCGAAAGTTGTGCCGCTGCATATCAAAGGACAGATCCGCGACCTGACATGGATTGAATACAATGGCAAAAAAATTTTAATAGCAACCATCAACAATGAAAAAACGAGTTTCCATGAATTTAAAGTACCTTTTTAGGCTTTTTTTGCTTAGCCTGATGATCGTGGTGATAGGTTGTTCCCGATCGAAGTACGACCAGCTTGTAAAAGCGGAAATGGCCAAGGGCATCGTCAATGATTCCTTGATGCTGGGCATGAAATTGGGGCAGACCCAAAAGGAATTCTTTGATAAATGCTGGAAATTGAACCGGGAGAAAATTGTCACCAACGGACCCGATGGCTTTGTCATGTATGAATTGCCCGTAAAAAAGGAAAACGACAAAGGCGATGCGATTACCATGCTGTTCTATGGCATTTTTAATGAAGATAAAACCATGACCGGAATGAATTTTCAATTTTATTACCAGTCATGGTCGTTATGGAACAAATCCCTCCAATCCGATCGATTGATCCCGGAAGTGAAATCGCGATTTATGGAATGGTATCCAGGGAACGATTTCATCAAGGTGGAACTCAAAAATGATGAGGGGGAAATATTTGTCAAGGTCGATGGTATCAGACGGATCACGATCAAACCATTGGATGACAACCGTGTTGTAAAGGCCCAAATTGATGACTTGCGTTATATACTTAGCAAACAATAAGATGAAGCGATTTTATGGAATATCGGGAAGAATAGCAGTTTTACTGCTGCTGATCAGCATGTCATGTTGCACCCAAAAGCCAAAGCCCCCAGTTGTGCAAAAGGTATTTGAATCCCTTGATAGCACACAAACCGGCATCAATTTTTCGAACAATCTCTCCTACAACAATGAGTTCAATGTTTATAAATACCGAAATTATTACAATGGGGGAGGCGTTGCGATAGGCGACATCAACAATGATGGTTTGGCCGACATCTACTTCACATCCAATCTTGAAAAAAATCGGCTGTACCTGAACCTGGGAGATTTCAAATTTCAGGACATCACGGAGAAAGCGCAAGTCGGTGGCTCGAGACCCTGGTCGACGGGCGTAACCATGGTTGATATCAATAGCGACGGTTTTCTCGACATTTATGTCTGTAATTCGGGCGATCTTAATGGGGAAAACAAACAAAACGAACTTTTCATCAACAATGGCGATCAAACCTTCAAGGAGATGGCCGCAGACTATAACCTCGATGACAAGGGCTTCTCCACCCATGCCTCCTTCTT
>JBATHI010000247.1:0-2714 GCA_049666645.1 Flavobacteriaceae bacterium
AAGAAGGACGAGGAGATTTACCTCATCGAGTTCGAGGACAGTTTGAAGGGGAAGAAGGAAGAAGAATAAAATCGTTGCCCTTTTTGATGCGACTTTTGGAACGGGAACAAGAAGCACCGTTTTTACCAAGAAACATACCCGGCAGCACAGGTTGAGGGAAAACCGGCCGATACCTTTTAACTTACTTTAACGCGACGCCCTTAAGTTATTCACTTTCTGTTAACAAAATTCGTTTTCTGGCATCGTAAATAATCGTATTTTTACCCTCTTAACTTACAAGCATAATGGGCAAAATAATTGCTATAGCAAATCAAAAGGGCGGGGTTGGTAAAACGACGACTACCTTAAATTTAGCGGCATCTTTGGGGGTGCTCGAAAAGAAGGTGTTGTTGATCGACGCCGACCCCCAGGCCAATGCCACTTCCGGTCTGGGCGTTGATGTCGACAGCATAGAATTGGGGACCTACCAATTTTTGGAACATTCCAAAACCGCTGCGGAGACCATCATCAAAACCTCCTCCCCCAACGTAGATCTGATCCCTTCCCACATCGATCTGGTGGCGATTGAAATTGAATTGGTCGATATGGATCGACGGGAATACATGATGAAACAGGCCATCGGCAATTTGAGGGATTCCTATGACTTTATATTGATCGATTGCGCCCCTTCACTGGGGTTGCTTACGCTCAATGCGCTTACCGCGGCCGATTCGGTAATCATTCCCATTCAATGCGAATATTTTGCCCTTGAAGGTCTGGGCAAACTTTTGAACACCATCAAGAGCGTACAAAAAATACATAATCCGGATCTTGATATCGAGGGGATGCTCCTGACCATGTACGATTCAAGATTGCGGCTCTCCAATCAGGTAGTGGAGGAAGTCAGGAAGCATTTTGCCGATATGGTCTTCGATACCATAATCCAAAGAAACGTTCGGTTAAGCGAGGCGCCCAGTTACGGGGAAAGCATCATCAAGTACGATGCCAGCAGTAAAGGTGCCGAAAATTACCTGAACCTGGCCAACGAAATGGTAATGCGAAATAAGGAAAAAGTGTAATGGCGAAGGCAATCAAAAAACAGGCTTTGGGAAGGGGATTATCGGCCCTGCTCAGAGATCCGGAAAATGATATCCAATCGGTTTCCGACAAGAACGCAGATAAGGTTGTCGGCAATATCGTGGAACTCGACCTTGAGGCCATTGTGGTCAACCCCTTTCAGCCTCGATCCAATTTTAACGATGAAACACTGCAGGAATTGGCCAGTAGCATCAAGGAACTTGGTGTCATCCAGCCCATTACGGTTCGTAAAATAGATTTTAACCAATACCAACTGGTCTCCGGGGAAAGGCGCTACAGGGCTTCAAAACTCATCGGGATGGAGACCATCCCCGCTTACATCAGAATAGCCAACGATCAGGAGTCCTTGGAAATGGCCTTGGTAGAGAACATCCAACGACAAGATCTAGACCCCATAGAAATCGCATTGAGCTATCAGCGCCTGATCGATGAAATAGAACTTACCCAGGAAAAGTTGAGCGAACGGGTGGGCAAAAAGCGCTCGACCATCACCAATTACCTCCGATTGTTACGACTCGACCCCATTATTCAAACGGGTATTCGCGATGGTTTCACTACGATGGGACACGGCAGGGCGTTGGTCAATATCGACAAAAAAGAGGATCAAATCGCGCTTTATGAGCGCATTGTAGGGGAACAACTTTCGGTACGGGATACCGAAAAGGCGGTCAAGGCCTATCAGGAAGGGCCAAGTCCTGGCAAGAACAAAACTTCGGCCCCAAAGCCAAAGGTGTCGGAATCGATCGCAAACGATATGGCCGAACTCACCGCACGGCTTTCGGTGAAAGTAGGATTGCAGGCAACAGAAAAGGGGAAGGGCAAAATTACCATCCCTTTTCAATCGGAGGCCGATTTCAAGCGAATCAAAAAAATTCTATTGGGTGGGTAAAAACCGATATATGGTCTCTTTTCTGTTGCTTTTCTCGCTGGTATGCAAGGCACAGGAAGAAGAACCGGCCAAGGCGCAACTGGATTCCCTACAGACCAATCTTCAGGAGCAGGGAATCGATATCACAGATGCCAAGGTTGAAAAAAGAAAGCCCATCAATCCGCTGGCGCCCAGCCGGGCCGCTTTTTACTCGGCCGTTTTCCCCGGCTTGGGCCAAATATACAACAGACGATATTGGAAAGTACCCTTGGTTTATGGGGCCATAGGAACCGGAATTTATGCCTATACGTGGAACAATGACCGTTATGGCCGTTTCAGAACGGCCTTCAAAAGGAGACAGGCCGGTTTTACCGATGACGAATTTTATGATATCAGGACACCCGATGACGGGATACTGCCCGCCGAACCGGATTTATCGAATGCCGCATTGGAAGATGCCCAGGAACGGTATCAACGAGATCGGGACCTGGCGTTGGTCATTACCATAGGACTGTATATCTTGAACATCGTGGATGCCAATGTAGACGCCCATCTGAAGCAGTTCAACGTCGATGATGACCTAAGTTTTGATGTGCAGCCCTATTTGGAACGCAACCCAATTACAAATAATCCCAACTACGGCCTGGCCATGGTCATAAGATTTTGATCAAAACGGCCATTTTGAAGTACTTTGAGATGGGAAAAGAGACCATTTGCTTGGAAAGTGATACATTCGAAATCGTTCCAAAATTAAATTAGCCTATGAATA
>JBATHI010000248.1:0-1898 GCA_049666645.1 Flavobacteriaceae bacterium
AGATGGTGTTGCTTTGCAAAGGTTATGATATCGGAAACTTGGTATGGTTCACCTTTCTCCTTCATCACGGCTTTCCACCCTTTAGGAACACCATTTTTGTTCAATAACACTTTTTTGGAGTTGGCCACTGCAAAAATCTTTAAATCGAGTCCCTTTCGGCTTTCGATACTGCCAGCGGATTGCAAAATTTGATCGATCATGGTACCTCCCACGTTACCATGACCGAAAACGGCCAAATTGATCTTCTTGCTGATCCCAAAAATCTGCCCGTGCATTACGTTGAGCGCTTTATGCAGGTCGGATCTCTTGACCACCAAGCTCACATTTTTTCCAGACACCGTATTATTGAACAATAGCGGTACGATTTGGTTCTTGATCAGCGCATTATAGGGTTTGTGAAAAGTGCTTAGGTCTTGCCCAACGATCGATATCACCGAAACATCGTTTACCACGGAAATCAAATTGATGTCCTTTGCCAAAAAATCGGTGCTGAATTCCTTGTCCAAAGCTTGTTTTGCCTGGTTGGCCCTATTGCGTTTCACTACCAATCCTATGCCCCTTTCCGAGGAACCTTGGGAAATGATGCTCACACTGATGTTATTGGCTTCGAGGGTTTTAAAGATTCGGGCATCGATGCCAACCTTGCCCAAGAGTCCGCGGCCCTCGAGATTGATCATGGCCACATCCTCTATGATCGAGAGCGATTTGATGCCTTCTTTGCTCGATTTGGCACTGATCAAAGTACCTTCATTGTCTTTGTTGAAAGTATTGAGGATGCGAAGCGGTATATTCTTTTCGATGAGTGGGATAATGGTCTTGGCATGCAATATGGTCGCCCCAAAATTGGCCAATTCGTTGGCCTCTGCATAGGAGAGATTATCGATTCGCCTGGCTTCGTGCACGAAATCAGGGTTGGCAGTGTATATCCCATCGACGTGGGTGTAGTTCTGTAGTTCTTCAGCGTCAAGAAAATTTGCCAGTAACGCGGCAGAATAATTACTTCCATTCCTTCCCAAGGTGGTCGTTTCCCCTACCTCGGTAGCGCCGATAAAACCGGTGATCACCGGAACAGTGGCAGGTTTAAGCTTTGCGAAGGCCAATAAAACCTTTTCCTTCGAGATCTGTTCCAACAATTTGGCATCGCCAAAGGTATCATCGGTGACCATAAACTCCCTGGCATCCAATAACTGGGCCTGAGTCCCCTTCCCTATCAATAATTTGGTGATCAACTTGGCCGATATCAATTCCCCATAGGCCAGGACTTCATCTTTGATTTTCGGGCTGTAATCTCCCAATAGGGAGATGCCTTCAAACAACTTGGCAAGACTTCTGAATTCTTCGGAAAGGTTCACATTGGCAAAAGTGTGTTTTTGATATTTTTCAAAAGCATCGAAGTCCTTCCTATAATCTTTCCCCTTCGCGGCCATTTCGAGCAATTGTTCCAATTGATCAGTGGCCTTTTCCCTGGCCGACAGCACTACCGCGATATTTTCACCCCCGTTCACCTTCCCTGCGATGATTTCCAGTACGCGCTCCAAACCCTCTCCATTGCTTAACGAACGGCCGCCGAACTTTAAAATCTTGATCTTGCCCGATTGTCCTTTTGGATTAAAAATGGTGGTGAGCAGCTTTTCCATCTGCTCAAATTCAATCAAAAAAGCATCATGGCCGTGTAAGGAGCTGATCTCACCGTAGGTGACATTGCTGTTGGCCTGTGCCAACCGCTTAAAGGTTTCCTTGTTCTCTTTGGCGGTAAAGAACAGGTCGGAGTCTACCCCGATGATATGGATGTTCGTACTGCTGTTCTGTAAATTGATGAAATTCTGTTCCCCATTTCTGGTCACATCAATGGTCTTGAGCAATTGGTTCATCAATTTGTAGGCCGACAGTTGAAATCG
>JBATHI010000249.1:0-6658 GCA_049666645.1 Flavobacteriaceae bacterium
TCTCGGTTGCCGAACCTATACCCTTCTTTCTTGATCCAAAGCACGTTCAACAGATGTTGCATCATTACATTGCCCAATTGATCGATCGAGATGGCGATCTGGAGCAAGTATTCCCCAAGCCCTTTGATGCCTTTTGTGAACAGTGCATGGAAGAATCCGTATAAAAACCCGAACGGGCCGGTGATGAGTAGCAAAAATATAGAAATGAAAAAAAGCAATGGCCCGATGAACGGACTCGCTTTTTTATCGGGAGGGAAAACCTGTTTTTTAAGGATCATCGGTAGCGCTTTTTATGTTGCCCCCAAATTCGACAAATCTTTCTGTTCCAGACCAATGACCTAGGCTAGGGTTCCAAAGTATCGAGGTTCAAAATGGCTTGATACGATTCGGCATATTTAAAGTCATGGAACCAATAGTGCGACGAAATGATATCGACTCGCGGTGAGCTAAACCGCCCTTTGTACCACCTCAAAGACTTTGCCACCATCGCATTTCAGGGTTTTGGATGGAAATTTGAGAATCAGGGCATAGTCGTGCGTGGCCATCAGAATGGTCCTGCCCGATTTGTTGATGTCCTGGAGTACCTTCATTACCTCCACGCTGGTTTGGGGATCCAGGTTTCCCGTGGGCTCGTCGGCAAGGATGAGTTCAGGGTCGTTGAGCAATGCCCTTGCGATGGCGATCCGCTGTTGTTCCCCCCCGGAGAGCTCATGGGGAAATTTAAAACCCTTGGTCTTCATGCCCACTTTATCGAGCACATTTTCGACCCGGGCATTCATTTTTGCCGGATCGTTCCAGCCGGTGGCACGCAAAACGAACAAAAGGTTGTTGTTGACGTTCCGGTCGGGCAACAATTGAAAGTCTTGAAAAACAATGCCAAGTTTTCTGCGGAGGTAGGGGATTTCTTTTTCCTCCAATTTTCTAAGATCGAAATCCACAATGTGGCCTTCCCCTTCCTTTAGCGGGATATCGCCATAAAGGGTTTTCATAAAACTGCTCTTCCCGCTTCCCGTTTTACCGATCAGGTACACGAATTCCCCTTTTTTGATTAACACGCTGACCCCTTTGAGTACGAGGCTTTCTTTTTGGAATATGGCCGCATCCTTAAAGGCCAATATGGTTTCTGACATCATAAAAGAGTGTTCTTTTTTTAAACGCTTATGGTGCAAAACGGCTAAATTTACCGACCGCTATTCCATCTAACGCATGGGTCAATGTTATTGAACCATCCTGCGATATCCGTTGTTTTTTGTTGATATAAAAGTAATAAGTTACAACGGATAACAAATGGTACCGGGCCTAATTCTTTTTTCTTTGTATTCGGCTCCGATATACTTTGGTGCAAATTTCATCGTTATATGCATTGATAACAGGTTAGAGAACGCTATGTTAAACAAACTTACTGCCATTTTCCCCATATTTCTGGGGATGGTTTCTATGGGATTGGCCCAGGAAACCAAGATATATTCCCACGACGACAAAGCATACCAAGACGCCTTGGCGCTGTACAACAACGAACAGTACCAGGCTGCGCAAACCATCTTCGGCCGCGTCAAGAACACCACCGAAAACTTGGAAACCAAGGCCAACAGTGCCTACTATGAAGCGAACGCCGCCGTGCGCCTGAACCAATTGGGCGCCGACCGTTTGATGGAAGACTTCGTGGAAAAATACCCCACCTCCACCAAGCGCAATTCAGCTTTTGCCGACGTAGCGGAGTATTACTTTGAAACGGGCAAATATCCCTATGCGCTGAAATGGTACAATAAGGTAGACCAGAAAGCCCTCTCGCGCAAGGAGATGGACAAGTTCAATTTCAATTATGGGTATTCCCTGTTCTCTTCGGGCAAACAGAAAGATGCCGAACGCTACCTTGAAACAGTCAGCAATTCCCCGGTATACGGCTCACAGGCCAAATACTACTTGGGGTATATCGCCTATCAGCAAGACGATTATGAAGGCGCGAACCAAAGGTTCGACCAAATCACCGACCCGGAGCTATTGGAGGAAAAGCTGAGTTATTACCAGGCCGATATGAACTTCAAACTCGGTAAGTTTGAGGAGGCCATAGCATTGGCCAAACAACAGATTCCCAAATCGGATCGGACAGAGAAATCGGAACTGAACAAAATCATCGGGGAGAGCTATTTCAATCTTCGGCAATATGCCAATGCCATTCCCTATTTGGAAGAGTATAAAGGGAAAAATGGCAAATGGAGCAACACCGATTATTACTTGTTGGGCTATTGCTATTATAAACAAGGCGATTTTGCCAATGCCATACAACAGTTCAACAAAATTATCGGCGGCACCAACAGTGTGGCCCAAAATGCCTACTACCACTTGGCGGAGTGCTATCTAAAACTCGATAAGAAACAAGAGGCGCTGAACGCCTTTCGAAATGCATCACAAATGGATTTTTCGACCGATATCCAGAAAGACGCCTTGCTCAACTATGCGCGATTGAGCTATGAAATCGGCAACGCCTACGAGCCCGTGCCACAAGTGCTCACCAACTATCTCGAAAAGTATCCCAACGATAAATATGCCTCCGAAATGCAGGCCCTTTTGGTCGACTCATATATCACTTCCAAGAATTTTCAAGGCGCCATGGATCTATTGGAAAAGAACCGCAATTTCGCCAGTAGATCGACCTATCAGAAGGTCGCTTTTTATCGTGGGGTGGAGCTGTTCATCGATGGGGATTATGAAGCGGCCTCCCAAACTTTTGAAAAATCGTTGGACAATGCGGAAGATGCCAATTTTAGGGCCCGTGCAAGCTATTGGAAGGGAGAATCGGAATATTTGCTCAATAGGTTCGACCAGGCCTTGGCCGATTTCCTGCAGTTCAAGCAAAATCCGACGGCAAGGGCAACTCCCGAAGCCAAGGAGATCGACTATAATCTGGCCTATACCCATTTTAAACTGCGGGATTATCCAAAAGCGATTTCCGCTTTTAATGCCTTTGCCGATTCCCGTACCGGGGATATCGAAAAACTGCACGATGCCTATTTGCGGATGGGCGACAGTTATTTTGTGACCAGCAAGTACTGGCCGGCCATTGAAACCTATAACAAGGCCTTGGCTTTGACAGGACCTGAAAAGGATTATGCCGCCTATCAAAAGGCCATGAGTTACGGCTTTGTCGACCGTCGCGACAGCAAGATCCAAGAATTGGAAGGGTTTGTGTCGGCCTATCCCAAATCCACTTTGAGAGACGATGCGCTCTATGAATTGGGCAACACCTATATCGCTGCCGGGAAAGAGCAACAGGGCCTGCAAACCTATGACCGGCTGATCACGGAATTCAAGGGCAGTTCCCTGGTTCCCCAAGCCATGATGCGGCAAGGTCTTGTTTTCTACAATGGGAATAGGAACGATCAGGCCTTGGCCAAGTTCAAAAGCGTGGTCCGTGATTTTCCCAACAGCCAGGAAGCGATTCAGGCAGTTGCTACGGCCAAGCTGATCTATGTTGATTTGGGCCAGGTCGATGAATATGCCGCTTGGGTGAAAAACCTCGATTTTGTCGAAGTGAGTGATGTTGAATTGGACAATGCCACCTTCGAATCGGCCGACAAACAGAATATGGAGGGCAGGAAAGATGCGGCCATCAAAGGGTATGAAAACTATATCAGGCAATTCCCCAATGGGACAAATGCCATAAAGGCCAATTTTAATTTGGCCCAACTCCATTTTGGCAAAAGCCAGAACGAAAAGGCCCTTCCCTATTATAAATATGTTGCCGATAAGGGAGGGAGTGAATATGCCGAACAGGCCTTGACCAGGGTCTGCGAGATTTTTATTGGCCAGAGCGATTACGATGCGGCCATCCCCTATTTGGAACAACTGGAAACCCGAGCCGATATTTCACAGAACAGGGTATTTGCCCAATCGAACCTGATGAAGGGTTATTACCAGCGCAAGAATTATGACCAAACCTTGACCTATGCGGCCAAGGTGCTGGCCTCTCAAAGCATTGACAACCGCATACGGAGCGATGCACATATCATGATCGCACGCTCGGCCATTGCCACCGGCGATGAGGCCAAGGCAAAGGCCGCCTATACCGAGGTGCTTAAAATCGCGAGTGGCGAGACTGCTGCGGAAGCCCTCTATTACGACGCCTATTTCAAGAATAAGGACGGCAATCACGAAGCTTCGAATACTTCGGTCCAAAAATTGGCCAAAGACTACGCGGCATATAAGGAGTGGGGCGGAAAGGGGCTGGTGATCATGGCCAAAAACTTTTATGCCTTGGGCGATGCCTATCAGGCAACCTATATTTTGGAGAGTGTGGCGGTCAACTTCGGCCAATACCCCGAAATTGTTGCTGAGGCCAAGGGCGAACTCGCCATTATCAAGGCCAAAGAAGCACAAAGCAACTCTTCGGTAGAAACCGGAAACTAAAATATTCACGATAGCCATCGGTTCAAAAAGACATATTATGCGAAAGGTTTATAAGATAGTTGTAATGTTATCCCTGGTTTCCTTCGGAGGTCTCAGGGGGCAGGAAAAGGAGAAAGATCTGGGCACGGAGACCGTTACGGTGACCAAGGCCTATTCCCCCACGATTTCCGACGCCTTCAAGTTAAAATCGATACCCGAACTCAACGATTCGATCGTGCTTCAAAAGAAGAAGATCGAATACAGTATTTTCTCGGTCCCGGTGGCCTCTACCTTCGCACCGGCGAAAGGCAAGGCGTCGACCGTTAAAAAATCCCCTCCCCCGCAACTGTTCAACTCCTATGCTTCTGCCGGTGGGGGAAATCCTGCCAATTTAATGGCCAAGTTCTATACGAGCAGGGCTATCGATAGGGAATCGGGCTATACCGTAGGCTTGGAGCATTACTCCTCCAAGGGCGACATTGCGGGCGTACCCTTGGACAACATTTTTTCGAATTCAAGATTGGATGCCGATTATACCTTTAGGGGCAGTGATTTCGAATGGGGTGCCGATGCCGGTTTTCAGCATCAACGCTACAATTGGTACGGACTACCTCCGGGGGTTTACGATGAGACGACCATCAACACGATCGACGAAAGGCAAAATTATTTCATGGGCGAGATAGGGGCACACCTCAATATTGCAGATGCTTACTTCACCGGCGCCGAAGTCCAGTTTCGCAGGTTCGGGGATGCCGTAAAATCGGGAGAAAACAGGATCGTCTTTAAACCTGCCTTTGAATTTCCGGTAGGGGAGGAAACCTTCGGGATTCGACTGAAGGTCGATTATGTGAATGGAAACTTCAAAAATGCCCCCCTCAATTTCCCAACCAACGATGCGGGCATCAAGTATAGCAATCTGCAGCTTGGGATCAATCCAAGTCTCACCATGCTGCGCGATGACCTTACCCTCAATCTCGGTGTTAATTTGATATACGGGATGGACTTGGAAAACAGCGATGGCAACTTTTATTTCTATCCTGCCGTAACGGCCTCATACCGCCTGCTCGATGAACTGGCCATCGCCTATGCCGGCGTCGAAGGCGCTTTGGAACAGAATTCCTATTATGGTTTTGTGGCCGACAACCCTTTTGTGTCCCCCACGATCAACATTGCCCCCACCGATAAAAAATACGATGGCTATGTGGGTTTACGAGGCCAGCTGCTGCCGAATTTGAGCTATAACATCAAGGCATCCTATACCACGGAAAACAGAAGGCCATTGTTCATACTGAATCCTCAAAATAGTTTCAGAAACGACGAAAAGGGCTATTATTACGGCAATTCCTTCGATGTTTTTTATGACGATACGAAAACACTGGGTTTGTTCGGGGAGCTGAACATCGATGTGAACCGTAACTTTACCCTGGGCATCAATGCGGCGGTATATGACTATACCACGGAAACCGATAATCCCGCTTGGAACTTGCCCAAGATGAACGGATCGCTGTTCATGGACTATCAAATCGGCGAAAAATGGTACATGGGCGCAAATCTTTTCTATGTAGGGGAACGCGAAGATGTCGCCACCGTAGCGACCTTAAGTGGCATTGCTTCCGAATTTCCGGCTACAATGATCACCCTGGACAGTTATTTTGATGCGAACGCCCACTTGGGCTACCGCTTGAGCAATCAATTGTCGGTATTCTTAAAGGCCGCCAATATCGCCAATACCAATTATCAAAAATGGGCAAATTTTCCTGTTCAGGGAATACAGATCCTAGGAGGGGCCACTTATAAGTTCGATTTTTAAGCGAAGTGGATTTTTTATTGGCCCAAGGGCCTTGGCTCATCCCGGAAAAGCGACACTTAATCGAAGGAGGGCCGCCAGCCCGCCATGCTGTGCTTTAATTTGTTAATTTAGAGGGCATTAAAGGGAATTGGACAACTGCACAAACAAATAAAACATATCGGTTTTTACTTCTGGATGCACTTCGCAGTGTTGGGCATGGCGCAGAATCTGGTCCAAAATCCCAGTTTCGAAGCGTATCTCGAATGCCCGCAGCGTTTGGCACGATTCGATACCAATGTGGTATCGTGGAGTTGTCCGTCCATGGGAACCACCGATTATTTCAATGCCTGTAGCGAGATCATGGGCACGCCCGATAACTTCAAGGGTCGTCAGCCTGCCGACTTTGGCGACGGTTATGTTGGATTCTATGTGTATGCCCCCGATGACTATAGGGAATACCTGCAGGTGGAGCTGCGCGAACAA
>JBATHI010000250.1:0-1551 GCA_049666645.1 Flavobacteriaceae bacterium
GTTGAAGGTCTGCGATTGGAACACTTGTGCGATCTTGTCCCTTTTGGAAAAATAACTGTTGTGCGAAAGTTCGTCCTGCATCCAAAGCCCGATGATAAGCGTCACTGCTATTCCCAGCGCAAGCCCACCAATATTGATGGCCGAATAGCCTTTGTTTTTCCAGAGGTTTCGCCAGGCGATCTTAAAATAGTTTTTGTACATGATCTTTCGATTTTTGATGGATGACCTATTCTGTTCGTAAACTTTTGATCGGATTCACGATGGCCGCTTTGATGCTTTGATAGCTCACGGTCAGTATTGCAATGGTGATGGCCAGCAGGGCCGCCAAAGCAAACACCCACCAGCTAATTTCTATTCGATATGAAAAATCTTCCAACCATTTGTTCATGGCATACCAACCCATGGGAAGAGAAATCAAAATAGCAACGCCGACCAGCTTTAAGAAATCTAAAGTGAGCTTGGTAGATATCTGGTTGACGGTTGCGCCCATTACCTTGCGCACCCCGATTTCCTTGACCCGTTTCTCGGCGTTAAAGGCTGCGAGGCCAAAGAGGCCCAAGCAGGCAATGATGAGAGACAATATGGTGAAAATGAAGAAAATATTGCCCAACCTGCGTTCACTTTGATAAGTATCATCAAAGGCATCTTCCATGAAGTAATAATCAAAAGGTTGCCCCGGTACGATGGTTTTCCAAATCCCTTCTATTTGGTCTATGGCATTTTTAAAATCTCCCGGCCCTATTTTTACAGCCATGGCATAGGCGTCGGCATCATCGCCCAAGTAAATATTCAGCGCATCAATATCTTCTCTTAAAGAAGCAATATGAAAGTCTTTAACAACCCCAATAATATTAAAATACCTGGGATTTTCAGAACCTAGATCGTGCGTATATCGCTTACCAATGGCTTCTTCAGGGGTCAATTTCATAACCTTTACAGCGGTCTCGTTCACAATGATTGCGGTAGAATCGCTTCCGAAAGTTTTATCAAAATCCCTTCCGGCGACAAATTGAAAATCCATGGTCGAAGCATAATCATAATCTGCACTCCAGGTTTGCATACTTACCGCATTTTCTTGATTGGTCGCGCCCTCTTCCGGACTAAAAGTAGAATCGCTTCGGCTCGATGGGGTCGGAAAAAAACTGCTTAAAGTCGCATTTTTTACAAAACTCAACTGCTTTACCTGCTCTTTAAAGGAGGTCGTCTTGGCGCCTGCGGCATAAACATCATTGATAATCAGGACCTGATCCTTGGAAAAACCCAGGTCTTTTTCTTGAATATACCTTAATTGTTGATAGACAACGAGGGTACTTACAATCAAAAATACGGAAATGGCAAACTGAAAAATGACCAGTGAATTTCTTACGTTCCCGCCTCCAACGCTATTTTGCCCTCCGCCCCGCAACACCTTGACAGGCATGAAGCGCGACATAAAAAAAGCTGGGTAACTACCCGAGAATAGGCCTAATAACAACACCGATCCTAATAAAATCAACCAAAAAATAGGACTTGTAAAAGGCATTGAAATGTCCTTATCGGCCAGCGCATTAA
>JBATHI010000251.1:0-1895 GCA_049666645.1 Flavobacteriaceae bacterium
CCAATGGAATCAATCATACATTATTTCGATACCATTCCGTCGAGCCATCGTACCCTATTGCTGGTAGGCGGCATCACTTTTTTTTGGGTTTTGGAAGGGGCCGTTCCCCTCTTTCGGTTCGGGTATAAAAAATGGAGACATGCGCTCCCCAATCTTTTTTTTACGCTGACCACCATTGTCATTAATTTTGCGCTGGCTTTCCTGCTTTTGAGCACGGCAGACTATACGGTTGCCCAAAAATTTGGATTGCTGAACTGGTTGCCCGGCATGCCTCTATGGCTTTATATTTTGCTGGGAGTGCTCCTGCTCGATCTTGTCGGTGCTTATTTGGCCCATTGGGTCGAGCACAAGGTGAGACCGCTGTGGATGATCCATTTGGTGCACCATACCGATCACCATGTCGATACCACCACGGCCAACAGGCACCATCCGCTGGAAAGCATCGTACGCTTTGTATTTACCCTTTTCGGGGTCTGGATCATCGGTACCCCCATAGGGATCGTCATGCTGTACCAGTCATTGTCACTCGTGGCCACACAGTTTGGCCATGCCAATATCAAATTGCCCAAGCGCATCGATACGGCTTTGAGTTGGGTCATCGTCTCCCCCGATATGCACAAGGTGCACCATCATTATGTATTGCCCTATACCGATAGCAATTACGGCAATATATTTTCAATTTGGGACCGGCTTTTCGGCACCTTTATGAAGAAAGAAAGGGAAACCATCGTTTATGGGGTGGATACCTTTCCCGATGAAGCGGAGAATGGCAGTATCAACGGCCTGCTCAAACAACCCTTCCATACCTATAGAAGGCCCACCACGGTAGCGCTCGACCCAAAGGATTAGTCGTACAAAAGGTATTTCTCCCTTATTTTTTTGAACCTTTCCAAATCATCTTGCCATGTCAACTTGATCTCGGCTTCCGAAAGTCCAGCTTCGATCTGTTGTTGCAGTTTTGCGGTTCCGGCATGTTTGGTAAATCCGCTTTCATTGAAAACTTTTTCCTTGTCGAGGGCATGGGCATGGGCATCGATCAGCCATTGCAATCGAACTTCCGATAGTCTGGACGTTTGCGAGAGGTCGCTTCCATAACAGACCGCGCCGTTGTGCTTTGGCGTTTTGGAACCGAAATTGGGAACCGGGGTATAAATGAATTCAAAGAAAGAAGGATCTAAAAAGGGTGCGCCAAAGCGTTGGAACTGGAATTCCGTTCCACGACCGGCATTGATGTTCGTCCCTTCAAAAAGCCCCAGACTGGGATATAGGTTAATGGCGGTATCGTTCGGTAGATTGGGAGAAGGCCTTATCGGCAGGGCATATTCCGATTGATGGGACCAATTTTCAAGCGGTATCACCGTTAAATCGGCATTCAGATTTCCGGCAAGCCAACCTTCTTCGTTGATCATCCTGGCATATTCCCCAATGCTCATCCCATATACCAAGGGGATCGGGGCCATCCCCAAGAATCCCATATGTTCCTTTTCCATGGTGGGTCCGTCAACATAATGCCCATTGGGGTTGGGGCGATCTAAGACGATCAAGGGCACCCGGTTTTCGGCACAGGCCTCCATCACCAATTGCAAGGTGGCGATGTAGGTATAGAACCGTACCCCCACATCCTGTATATCGAATAACACCACATCGAGCTCTTTTAATTGATCGGCAGTCGGCTTCCTGTTTTTTCCATAGAGCGATATCAAGGGCAGCCCGGATCTCTGGTCAAAACCGTCGGTCACTTTTTCGCCCGCATCGGCCTCGCCCCTAAATCCGTGTTCGGGTGCAAAGACCTTTTTAATGTCGATTTTCAAGGCGAGCAACGAATCCACCAAATGGATATGGGAACTGGGTGTCCCGTTACCTCCGGATCCGTTGAAGATCACAGTGGTCTGGTT
>JBATHI010000252.1:0-9089 GCA_049666645.1 Flavobacteriaceae bacterium
CCGCCCTTGTTCATGATCTCCCCTGCCAGGATAAAAAAGGGAATGGCCAATAGGGCAAAATTGTCGATCCCGGTGGTCATCCTTTGCATGACCGTGGTCGTTGCGGGCATGAATGCGATGTTGAGCAAAAGCGTCAGGGTGGTGGAGATGCCAATGCTGTAAGCAACCGGAACGCCATAGGCCAACAAACCGATGAAGCTTACGAACAGGACAATGATACTTAGCGTTTCAATGGACATGGCTCAATTTTTATAGGTGACCCTCAAATGGTAGTAACAGAAAAAAATAATGATGCAACCGCTCAGCGGTACTATGGTATATATCCATCCGAGGGGAATGTTCAGGGCGGGGGACACCTGCCCAAGGCTCAAAGTGAGGTACACCAGGTTGATGCCACCGATCACCATGACGACCAATGCAAAACAAGCCATCAATATTTGGATGACCCGATGGTTGCGTTTTTGCTTTTGCGCGGGGAGTTTGGCCAGCAGGAAATCCATCGATAAATGCCCCTCTACCTGACCGTTGATGTAGGCGGCCCCCAAAACGGTCAACCAAATCAATGCAAATCGGGCAAACTCTTCGGTAAAGGAACTGGACTGCCCCACCAGGTAACGCGATACGACCTGCCAAACCACATCCAAGGTGAGCAGGGCAAAAATGATCACCAACAGCGCCTCGATCAACTTCATCAATAGCTTATGGGTCTTGCGCATCATTCCGATTTAATTTTTTCGATCAACAACTTAAGTTCGGGGTCTTCCATCAACCGGTCCATCACGGGAAGGGCCTTTTGCGAGAATAGGTCCTTATCTGGATAGAAGAACTCGACTTGTGCTTTTTTGAGCACTTCCATATTTTCCTGGACCGTTTCCCGCCAAAACAGTTTTTCCTTCACTACGCTCTCATCGGCAGCCTCTTGCAGCCATTTTTTTTCCGTGTCGTTCAGCAAATCCCAAAATCGCGTGCCAATGACCACCACATCGGGCACCATACTGTGTTCATCAAAGGTGTAGAACTTGCAAACTTCATAATGGTTGGAGGTCACAAAGGAGGGAATGTTGTTTTCAGCCCCATCCACCACGTTCTGCTGCAAGGCGGTATAAAGTTCCCCATAGGCCATAGGGGTGGCCGATGCGCCCAGGGTATTGACCATATCGACCGACATTTGATCTGACATCGTACGGATTTTCATGCCCTTCAAATCTTCAGGGGTTTTGATGGGCCGTTCCTTGGTATAAAAACTACGACTGCCCGCATCATAAAAACAGAGGCCCCTCAATAAGTAATCACTGCCACTGGCCAGAAGGCGTTTGCCCACCTCGCCCTCCAAAACGCTGAAGAGATGTTCGCTATCGCGGAATAGATAGGGAATGCCCATGATCTGGTACTCAGGCGCAAAATTCGACATGGAAGCGGCACTTACCTTGGTCATGGCGATGCTCCCAATTTGAAGCAATTCCAACACCTCTCGTTCAGAACCCAATTGTCCGTCAGGAAAGATCTTGATCTGGAGTTTCCCGTCGGACTTTTTTTTCAAGGCTTCCTGCATGGCCAGAATTCCCTTATGAACAGGATGCGTAGTGGGCAGTGAATGGGCAAAATATAGAATTTTTTCCTGTTGGATCTCTTGGCAAGAATCAAAGACAAGGCATACCGCCACAACACCTAATAAAAAAACGAATTGGATGATTCGATGGAGGCTTCTATACATTTTTCTAACTTATACCATTGTGGTAACAATACCGGTCGAGCATAGCTCCCGCAAAGGATGCCGCCCGTTGAAATTAATGATTTTGCGCCATTTTGTAGGCTTGCATGATCGTAAAATACTTGGTGATCATATTGGGTACTTCCAAAGGGTGAAGTTGGCCCATGTTGAGGTACTTCAAAAAGTTTTCGGTCACCTGTTCGAAATGTGCCTCGTGACCTATCCTGTATTGTTCAGGAATGGCCAACCGCCACTTACCCTCTGAAATTTTTTCAATCGCCAGGCCAGGATATTTTTTTTCAAGGGCATTTTCCATGGCCTCCTTCAATGGTCCTTCAAAACCTGACCTTCCGGTGGCTTCAACATATAAGGTCGGCACATACTTTTCCGGAGCGCCTTGTTTGATGATCAAATTACATTTGGTGCCCCGCATGATGCTATAATGGGTATCTCCGGTACCATTTGGAGCTTCAAAGTTCCATAAAACCGATACCTTGGCATGTTTGCCATTGATTTTATAGTTCATTTCGCCGTTACAGAATACTTTTAAGCGATCGTCTGCCACTTCCCTCATTAAATATTCGGGGTATTCTTTTAGTTTGGTGACCGATTGGAACTGTGATTTGCTAAGCAGGGTAGGCCAGCGTTTCGCACTTAACATTTCAATGTTCGAGCTATCAATCGATTGGCCCGGAAAAGCTTCCCACTGCACCAGATCTACCAAATGGGTCGTCACGTCCACAATGCCCTCCCCTTCTTGGGCAATATCGAAAAACCAAGGGGGCCTGACCAAAGGATTTCCCGAAACCGATTTAAAGAAATGGTGTACACTTTCCTTACTGATCGCCGGCTCTTCCACCGTTCCAACCACTAACTCCCCAAATACGTAGGGCAACATCGATAATTCCTTTTGCAACATGGTCGTAATCTCAAAACGCTCGGTCATGATGTCATAGATGAGCAGCCCATGTTCCTCGGCGATTGCAAAGGCCTTTGTCAATTTTTTAAATCCATCGGGGTCAATAACCATTGGCTTATCGGCATATACATCGATACCCGCCTCCACCGCAGCCAGGATATAGTCAATTTTTTTTTGGTTTTTTCCGGCAACGACCATAACATCGCCAGGTTTTTCAGAAATCATGCGTTCGAGATAATCAGGGCCCAAATACGATTGGACCTTCCAGGCCGTTGGCGCTTCCGCTCTTGAATTATAAGAATTGATCTTTTCGAGAAAGTCGTTCACTTCGGCCCCTTCAGGGGCATAGACATGTATAGTGGAATCGACTTGGGCGTACATCGCTTTTTGCACCAAAGCGGCATGAAAGTGACCCGGATCTAAGATCATCAGTCTTACGTTATCGTAAGCCTTCTCCGTAGTGACGGGACTACTTTGCTGTTTTTCCCGACCACAGGACAAAGCCAGAAAAAACAGGATTATTGTCAATTTATTTTTCATTTTCAATGCCCAGTGCTACACATAATCCGTTCCATATGGCCTTCTTTGATCTCTGCTGAGCATGGCATTCGCCTCGTCGTCGTTCAAAAACATTTCGGTCTTGTGGTCCCATTCCAATCTTCTGGAAAATTTCATCGCAATATGGCTGATCAAACAGACCGAGCATGCCCTATGGCCAATCTCGATAGGTGATATGGGTTCATTTCGGGTTTTTATGCATTCCAACCAGTTTCCATGTTGGTTGTCGCTTTTGTAAAGGTGTAGTTCGTTCTCCCCGATAGTGGAATGCAATATGTCCGGATCAGAGGCATCCAAGGCCTTACTGCTCTTTTCCATGTCGACTGGATCGGAGGCGGACGCATTATAATCACCCCGCGATACAAATATCCAGCCATCGGTTCCTTCATAGCGTATGCCATTGGTATACCCACCACTCGTCAAAACGGTGATTCCATTTTCGTATTCCTGTTTTACCATAAAGTCGCCATGCACGTTCCATAGGCCCGATCGGGGGAAATCGGCCAAAGCTTCCACATATTTGGGTCCGGTGTATTCGGTATCCATCCCCCAAGCCGCAGAATCGTAATGGTGTTGGCCCCAACCGGTGATCATACCGGCTCCATATTGCTCCAATCTTAGCCAACCCGGCCGGTCATAGCCCTTATGGGGATGCACCCCCATTTCGGTATAAGGCACATTTGGGGTCGAGCCCAACCACATATCGTAATTCAAGTTCGGTGGAATCGGCATTTCAGGGGCATCCGGACCCGAAGGGTCACCGGGGAGCCCTATTTTTACGGTATGGATCTTGCCAATTCTCCCATTTCTTACCAGTTCCGCGGCAACCCGAAATTGGGGCATCGAACGCTGTTGGGTGCCCACTTGTAAAATGACGCCGGTCTTTTTAACGACTTCCATCAGTTGTTGGCCTTCCTTAATGGTAAGGGAGGTGGGCTTTTGAAGATAGATGTCCTTGCCTGCCAGGGCGGCTTCCATGGCGGGTTGGGCATGCCAGTGATCGGGCGTGCTGATCATAACCGCGTCAAGATCTTTGTTCAAAAGCATTTCCCGATAATCACCATAGGTTTCAACATCCGCATACCCTTCTTTGCCAGGCTGATTATTATAATGTGACTTGATAAGCACCTTGGCATCGATGGCACGATCGGCATCCACATCGCAAACGGAAATAAATCGTGCACCTTCGAATTGGATGGTTTCTTGAATGTCATGTACGCGGGCGATGCGCCCACAGCCGATCTGGCCAATATTGATTTTATTGCTTGGGGCATCTTTACCCAATACGTGGGCGGGTACAATGGTCGGGAAGCCCACCATGGCTGCCGCTCCCAAGGTGGAATTGGCTATGAATTTTCTTCTTTTCATCTTTTTTGGTTTATCGTTGATCCGTTTTGATGGCAACCTTGGGAGGGTGTGCAAAACCCTGCCAATAGGCCTCGGCCTCCTCTGGCAGCAACTCACCATCAAAAACGACCATCCTGTACTTGAGTTGATATTCCTGTTCAGGTTTTATTGGCCATTCCTCATATCGAATGGGACAAAATTCAAAAAACATATCGCCCCGGCCTTCATTGGCATCCATAGGCCAAACGCGCATGGGTTCGGGATGTTCGCGATTGTTCGGATGGCTCAAAAATAGAATGCCGTTTTTACCCCTGCCATCCGCCGATTCCCCACTAACAATACACCACCGCGCTCTGGTGCCGTCGGCTGTCGAACGATCGTGCCCTTCTGAAGTCTGTACCGCACTATTTCCCTTGTGCCATCGTTCTGTGAAGCGCATCCCAATCCCTCCCCCATAGCGATAGGCTTCGAACAATATTCCGGAGGGCAGTGGCGTATTGAAGGTAGTCGTATAATCGAACATATAGCGGTCTGGTCTATTTAAATGCCAGAGGGTCACTTTTAGGTTTTCACTCAGGGCCAGTTGTGGCACTTCTCCGGTGATTAAATCGATGTGTTCTTGCACGGCTTCGAAAGAGGCAAATACATTGCCGGAGGTATTGCCCACAAAATCCTTGAAAAGTACGGTGCCCTTGCGATCGCCCAAATTCCAAAAATCTACCTGTTGATTATTGATTTGGGTATGGGTCCATGGACCCCATACTCCATAATGATGATAATGGTCGGGGGGCTGTATTCTGCTCAGGGTATCGCCTTTAAGGGTAAGTACTGGGTGCAAATAACCCGACTTTTTGAAAACAGAGTCGATACCGTCTGGCGGGTAGGTCATTTCATAACGATAGGAAATCAAAGGATTGCCCCCTAGGGACAACTGTAAGTCCCCATTTTTTTTACTGGCCGAAAGCAGTGGTTGTCCCATATTGTTTTGTCCGATATTTTGGACATAATAGGCCGCTTTCCTGTCTGTATTTTCCTGTGTCAGGTTAAACCAAAGGCGATTGTCATTGCTTTGAACCGGGATATGTATTTCTTCCGCATTGATTTTTGCGATAATCGAATAGGACCCGTCAGGGACCGAGCCGAGCTGTACGGATACAGGAAGGGTGATATGTTCCTGGATTTCGGATATCTGAAGTGGTATTTGCCGATCTTCTTGACAACCGAAAACCATTATCAATAGCAGCAAAAAACAATGAAAGGGTACGCTTATTTTTGAAAATTTGGTCAAATTGGTTGCTTAGTTTTGATGGTATTGATCCAATCAATAAAAAATATATGGTAATTTACAATTAGTTTTTCATAAATCGAATTTGACTTTGAAATAGGGGAGTATGGCAAAACGAAGTTTTTTGAATCCTTTTTATCCCAACTCAATTTTCATAACGGGCCTGTTTTTGTGCTTCACTTTTGTCGATGGTGCCAGGGGTCAAGATTTGGAACCCTTTGAAGTCACCGAAACATGGGTCTCAAAAATTAAGGCCATGGCACCCCCTTCGGGGGCAAAAAAGATGACGGAAAAGAAAAATATCCTGATTTTTTCGCTCCATACCGGATATGGGCATTGGATCATTCCCCATACCGAAACGGTAGCAAAACTTTTGGCCGAACGATCGGGCTATACCGTTAGTACTTCCAAGGATATAGCGATGTTCAAATCAGAACAACTACAAAAATTCGATGCGATCGTACTGAACAACAACTGCTCGATAGGCGATCGTCGAAATCTTTTTTGGGATGTGATCAAAGAAGACCCTTCCTTGACCGATGCGGATCGCGAAGCACGGGCAAACGCCCTTGAAAAAAACCTGATCCAATATGTGTCCTCCGGCGGTGGGTTGATGATTTTACATGGCGGAATCGTCATGCAGAACAAATCTGAAGCATTCGGTAAAATGGTCGGTGGAAGTTTTGATTATCATCCCAAACAACAAAAAATAATTGTAAAATTGGTTGATGCCGACCATTCCATGGTCCGGGCGTTTCAGGGAGAGGCCTTTGAGCACATCGATGAACCCTATTTTTTCAACAACGCTTATTTCGATTATGATTTTCGGCCCCTTCTTTTTATGGAAGCCGATCGACTCGTAGGTAAAAAGGAAGCAGTCGGGGATAATGTCAAATATGTTTCATGGATCAAAAGATTTGGAGATGGAAGGGTATTCTATGCCTCCCCATCTCACAATGCGCAAAGTTATGAGAACCCCAGATTGCTCGGATTTCTTGCCGATGGCATAAAGTACGTTGTCGGTGATCTGACCTGCGATGATGCGCCGATGAAACCTTGATATCATTGATATGCGAACTTAAATCACATCCAAATAAATATAGAGCCAATGGGAGCATGCACCGGCCAAGACAAAAAGGTGCCATATAAAATGGTTATAGGGTATATTTCTTATGGCATAGAACAGGATTCCCAATGTATAGAAAGCACCGCCAAGGAACAACAATTGAAACCCAAAAGTACTGCTCTGTTCCCTTAAATACTGAAAATCGAAAATAATGAGCCATCCCATCGCCAAGTACAGTAGTAGGGAAAGCCATTCATATTTTCCGGTATAAAACAGTTTGAACAACGTCCCGAAGGCAGCTATTCCCCATACGGTATAGAAGAGCGGCCAACCATTCCCATCGATAAGGCTGATCAGGGCCACAGGTGTATAGGTGCCTGCGATCAAAAGATAGATACTGATATGGTCCAGTATTCTGAACCCCTTTCTTAAATGTACCCTTGAAACGGTATGGTAGATGGTGGAAGCGGTGAACAGGACTATGAAGGAAATGCTATAAATGATAATGCTGATGCCCGCATATGGGGTTTTATGCGCATTGTGCCGTAATAACAGGAAGAACCCGATGATACCCAACAGAGCCCCAAGCCCATGGGAAATTGCATTCAGTCTTTCCTCCCTGTGAAAAGTGGTGGCATCGGTCATCGCCATTGGATATTTATGGCCTATTTATAGCGTTTCCCGTGTTTGATGACCATATCCACGTCCTGCAATAGACTGATATATCGCAATACATCGCCGTCAACTGCAATGATATCGGCATCTTTCCCAGGGGTAATGGTACCTACTTTGTCGGCAACGCCCATCCAAAGCGCAGGCCAATAGGTAGCGGCACGTATGGCATACATGGGGTCGATACCAAACTCGTTTACCCAAACATCAAGTTCGTTCCAGGTGGATTGGCTATGAAATTTCATAGGAATTCCGCTGTCGGTTCCGATCATCAAGACCACCCCTGCATCGAGCAATTGATTGATCTTGGTTTCCAAGGTCGGTTTTCTGGAAGGGGTCAATTGAAAATAGGGAAGCCGATCGGGATGTGCAATACTATTCTTGATGTCAACGATCACGGTATCCGGTAGCCCTCGGTGCCATGAATCGTTATCCAACTTTTCGCGGTTATCGCGCACATATTCATAGTTGTAAAGTCCTTCTACGGTAGGGCACCAAAAAAGGGGGCCCCTGTTCATTTGTGCGGTTCGTTCTTTGATCATAGCCATGATATCATCGGGATAATTTGGCGCCGAGGAAAGTCCAGTATGTTCGAAGCAGTCCACATCCACCATCAAGCCCCTGCGGATTTCCTCTGGCCTATGTCCATGGGCCACCACTTTAAGATTCCGTTTATGGGCCTCGTCGACCACCGCTTTTAGTTCTTCCATGGTCATTTGATCCTGATCGATCAATTTAATGACATCGACACCGGCATCGGCCAGCTTTTTGATTTTTTTTCTTCCATCTTCCGGCCCATTGACCCCCCATCTGAAGTCTTCGGTTCCGGGGTAGGGTTGGTGTTGTATAAAAGGTCCGGACACGTACAGGGTCGCCCCTGGGATTTCACCCTTATTGATCGCGTCGCGGACGGCAATGCTGGCTTCCAAAGGTGCCCCTAGATCTCTTGCACTGGTTACCCCAGCCATCAAGAGTTGATGCGCCGATGCGGGCATGATCACATCTTGGAACAGAGGTGGATAGGTTTTGTCCCAATAGGTGTAATCGGCGTGGCCATTGATCATGGTATGCACGTGCATGTCCCAAAGGCCGGGCAATACGGTCATTCCTTCCGTAGAAATCACTTCGGCATTCGCCGGGATGGGCGTATTGTCGATGGTACCCACGCTTTTAATCTTTTCACCTTCGATAATGATGACGCTGTTTTTGATGGGCTCAGCACCGAATCCATCGATAAGGGTGCCCCCGACTAAGGCTTTGACGGGGTTTTCCTGTGCTGAAATACCTATGGAAAAGAGTGCGATAAGCGTGGTAAGTAATTTCTTGATCATCTTGTTCGTTTTTTGTTAAATATACCAAAAAAGCGTGGATGCAAAGAAATACAATCGGCAAGTTTGAAACAAAAAAAAGGCCCCCCGCATTGCTGCGAGGGGCCCGAAGTAAGGCGGCTTCCTACTCTCCCACTTGGTATAGCAGTACCATCGGCGCTGGCGGGCTTAACTTCCCTGTTCGGAATGGAAAGGGGTGGGCC
>JBATHI010000253.1:0-7076 GCA_049666645.1 Flavobacteriaceae bacterium
GTTTGGACGTTCCGTTGAGAAAAAATTCTGAAAGCGGTTGTCATAATCTTCGGAAACCTCCTTCGCTATGTTTTCGTCGTATCGATAATAAGCCAACTGATTATCGCGGATCGATTGCTTTTCAACAGCAAGTTCTTCATCCGATTTATGAATGGGAAAATCGAAGGGAGCGTACAGATTTTCATATTGCCATGGCTTGCCTTTCTGAAACTCATACTTGAACTGACCTCCCCTGGGAAATAGAAACACGATACAGCCTACCGATGCCGCGTACAGGAAATACTTATAGATAAGGGATTGGTTTTTGAACAGGATATCCAGGAAATTTCGCATGCAGCAAGAATCTAACCCCAAAAATAGAAAAATATAAGTTCAAAATGGCTTTAAGTGTGCACGGGTGAAGCGTTGTGCTTTATTTTAGTAATTTCGCAATATCAAAAATAGAAGGTATATGAAAGAGGTAGTTATCGTATCGGCCGTGAGAACGCCCATTGGTAGTTTCATGGGTTCATTATCGACCGTGCCAGCCCCAAATTTGGGTGCTGTAGCCATCAAAGCGGCCTTGGCCAAAATAAAATTAAACCCTGGCTTGGTCGATGAGTTACTCATGGGAAATGTGGTACAGGCCGGAACGGGACAGGCGCCAGCAAGGCAGGCTGCCATATTTGCCGGCCTCCCCGATACCGTTCCCTGTACAACCATCAACAAGGTATGCGCATCTGGCATGAAAGCGGTAATGCAGGCGGCACAGTCGATAGCCTTGGGCGATGCTTCTATCATCGTTGCAGGGGGCATGGAAAACATGAGCCTGATACCGCATTATGTACATATGAGAACGGGTCAAAAATTTGGTCCGGCCACCTTGATCGATGGCATGCAAAAAGATGGCCTGGTCGACGTTTATGATCAAGAGGCCATGGGGGTGTGCGCCGATGCCTGTGCCGAAAAATATCATTTTAGCAGGGAAGCACAGGATAATTTTGCGATCCAATCGTACAATCGTTCTGCAAATGCATGGAAAAATGGCCATTTCGCGGAAGAAGTGGTTCCTGTGGCGGTACCTCAAAGAAGGGGAGAACCCATATTGGTCAACGAGGATGAAGAATATAAAAATGTGAGGATGGAAAAAATACCCACATTGTCGCCGGCATTTTCCAAGGATGGTACCGTAACCGCTGCCAACGCTTCAACGATCAACGACGGGGCGGCCGCCCTGGTTTTGATGAGCGCAGACCGGGCAAAAGAACTCAAGCTCGAGCCATTGGCAACCATTCTAGGTTATGCCGATGCAGCCCATGAACCGAAATGGTTTACCACGGCACCGGCAAAAGCACTTCCAAAGGCTTTGGGCAAGGCGGGCATTACTTTGGCGGATGTCGATTTTTTTGAATTCAATGAGGCCTTTTCCGTGGTCGGACTGGCCAACATGAAATTGCTCGGATTGACGGATGCCAATGTCAACGTCAACGGAGGGGCGGTTGCCTTGGGCCATCCTTTGGGCTGTTCCGGTGCCAGGATATTGGTGACCCTGATCCATATCTTAAAACAAAAAAATGCTAAAATCGGTGCAGCCGCAATCTGTAATGGCGGTGGTGGTGCTTCAGCACTTATCCTAAAACGAAAATAACCGACAGCTGTAAAGAAAGCGCATGCAATACGGTATTTGCCACCTCAGCCTCATCCCAGTCCGTACCAACACCGATCGGCGTGCTGAACTGGTGACCCAACTGTTGTACGGAGAGCATTTCAAGGTACTGGAACGCAGAAAAGCGCAAAGTAGGATAAGAAATGCCTATGACGACATTGAAGGCTGGGCCGACAACAATCAGTTCACCTTAATCGATGAGGGCGAATTTCGAAAAATCGAATCTGCCAAGTCAATGAAGTTTGCTTCCGATCTGGTTTCCTACATCGAAACGGGACAAAAAACCCTGATGCCCTTGATTCTGGGATCCAGCGTCGGCCCCGAGAAGCTTTTAAAACATCAATTTGAGGGCGCTTCCCTGGAACGCCGACAAATAAAGTCCAAATTGCTGGATACCGCCTTGCAGTATCTGCACGCACCTTATCTCTGGGGCGGAAAAACCCCATTCGGCATCGATGCGCCGGGCTTTGTTCAAATGGTATACAAAATCAACGGGTATCGCTTGTTACGGCAGGTACAACAACAGGCCGGCCAGGGCGAGGCCTTGAGTTTTCTAGAAGAGAGCGATCCTGGTGATCTGGCCTTTTTTGACAATCAGGAAGGGCAGATCGATCATGTGGGCCTTCTCATGGGCGATAACCACATCATCCATTCCTTCGGGCAGGTTAGGATAGACCGGATAGACCATACCGGTATTTTTAATAAGGAATTGGGCAGCTATACCCATAAACTCAGGGTCCTTAAGAAAATCATATAAAAAAAACCTCTTTGTTTTGGCAAAGAGGTTTTTTATTGTGGTTTAGATGCTTATTCGCCCAACAACTTTTTGATGCGCATGAAGTTCTCATTGTCGCCCATTGCTCCGTAGATATTCTTCAACTGTGTAAGAATGCTTTGGCTATCCTCAGTGGTTTTGAGTGCCTCTTCCAGAACTTGTGCCCCTTGACGGAACAAATCATCTTTTTGGCTTTTCAATTCCTCATAGCGGGCAATATCCTTCTTGGAATTGCCTAAAGAATTCATTTCATCAATGAAACTGTTTCCTTCGTTCACATACGTGGTAGAAAGGTTTAAATAGGCATTGGTATAGCTGGGATCGATTTCAAGGGTCCGTTTATAGGAGGCCCTGGCTTCCTCTATATTGTTCTGTTCCATGCTGATCACCCCGATATTATAATGCAGGTCGGCATTGTCAGGCGCCAAGGTAGTAGCTTCCGCCATCAAAGTCTTGAATTTATCCTTATCGCCCATCGTATAGTAAAGATTCGCTTCGTTAAGGAGCAAGTTTACATCGTTGGGATCGCTGGCCCTGGCCAGTTTATAGGCCTCTACCGCTTTGTCATTTTGTCCCAATTGGGAATAGATCAGTGCCCTGTTTTTAACGATTTCGCCTTTTTTGGAAGGGGTTTGCTCGTCGATAGGGTCGGTATAGGTCCCGGACTTCACCATAAGGTCTCTTTGTAATTTGTCCATCTGCTCTACCTGCCCGGTAGCGGTATTGGTGGCCTTATAAAGGGTTCCTCCACCATCATACCCAATCTCCTGAAGTTCGTTGTAAAAATCGAGGGCCTTTTCGTAATGCCCGCCATTTACGGCACTACTGGCCGCAAAATAAAGGTATGAAGTATCCAAGGGACTGATTTTGTAACTCATGTACAACTTATCGGCCGCTTCCTCGAATTTTTGATTTCCGTTATCCTCGACGGCAGCATTCACCAGATCGGCGGTCATCGCCCGCAAACGGGATTCGGTTTCCTGGGAATATTTCTTCTTGCCGCTCTTGTTTTCGATATCCAGTACCTTCTGGAATGCCGTAACCGCTTCTTGGAACGCACCGTCATCCCCTTTTTTGGCAAGATCGGCATATGCCTGTCCTTGTAGGAAATAAAATTGCGTTTGGACTTTTTCATCCGTTCCCGGAATCATTCCGGAAACGCCGTCCAAAGCAGTTTTGGCAGCCATGCCATCGCCATCTTTGAGGGCTTTTTCCGCAACCTTCAATTCATTTTTTTGCGCAAACGCGACCATTGTGAAGCACATGGCCGTAAGTATCAAAAATTTAGTTTTCATTGCTATGTAATATTAAAATTAGTGTTTATTGATTATTCTTTTGTTTCATCAGTACCTTCTTTATCAAGAGCCGTGCCATCTTCGGTATTCACCTCAATATCTTTGATGTCGGCTTCTTCCAAATTCTCCTCGTCCCGCATCACTTTGGCAACTGCGGCGATGGAATCATCGCCCTTGATGTTGATGAGTTTTACTCCTTGCGTGGCCCTTCCCATGACACGAAGATCTTCGACACTCATGCGGATCGCGATTCCCGATTTGTTGATGATCATCAGGTCATCGGTATCGGTGACGTTCTTAATGGCGACCAATTTACCTGTTTTATCGGTAATGGAAATGGTTTTCACCCCTTTACCTCCCCTATTGGTGATCCTGTAATCGTCTATGCTGGATCGTTTTCCATAACCATTTTCCGAAACCACCAAGATGTCTTCGTCAAAGTTGTTTACGGAAACCATGCCGATTACCTCGTCTTCGGCATCTGCCAAGGTAATGCCCCTCACCCCGGACGCATTTCTGCCCATAGGCCTGGTTTTGCTCTCTTCGAACCGTATGGCCTTGCCGGATTTCAGTCCCAGGAATATTTGACTGGTACCCGTAGTAAGCTTGGCTTCCAAAAGCTCGTCGTCTTCACGCACCCCGATTGCATTGATCCCATTCTGGCGCGGTCTGGAATATTGTTCCAACGAAGTCTTTTTTACAATCCCTTTTTTGGTGGCCATGATCACATAATGGCTGTTGACATATTCTTCGTCTTTCAAATCCTGGGTACAGATAAATGCCTTGACCGCATCATCCGGTTCTATATTGATCAAGTTTTGAATGGCCCTGCCTTTTGAGGTCTTGCTGCCTTCCGGGATTTCATAGACCCGCATCCAGAAGCATTTCCCTTTTTGCGTAAAGAACAGCATATATTGATGGTTGGTGCCTATAAATAAATGCTCCAGGAAATCCTCGTTCCGGGTTGAGGATGCTTTTTGGCCAACACCTCCCCTGTTTTGCGTTTTGTATTCCGTCAACGGGGTTCTTTTGATATATCCGGCGTGAGATATGGTAAGGACCACCTGCTCATCGGGGATCATATCTTCCATGCTCAGGTCGCCGCCTGCGAAATTGATTTCAGAACGTCTGGCATCGCCATACTTTTCCTTGACTTCAAGGAGTTCGTCTTTGATGATCTGCATCCTTCGCTCCTTGCGCTCGAGAATATCCTTCAAATCGGCGATGGTCTTGATGATCTCGTCGAATTCTGAACGAAGCTTGTCTTGCTCCAGTCCTGTAAGCTGGCGCAAACGCATTTCAACAATGGCCTTTGCCTGTATCTCGGATAATTTGAAGCGGACCATTAAGTTTTCACGGGCTTCATCGGGGTTCGCCGATGCCCTGATGATCGAGATCACCTCATCGATATTGTCTGAGGCAATGATGAGCCCTTCAAGAATATGGGCCCTGTCTTCCGCTTTTTTCAGTTCGAACCTGGTGCGGCGCACCACTACCTCGTGTCGATGCTCCACAAAATAATGGATCATCTCCTTTACGTTCAGCAATTGTGGCCTGCCATTGACCAAGGCAATATTGTTTACACTGAATGAAGATTGTAAGGCCGTGTACTTATAAAGGGTGTTCAATACAATATTGGGAATGGCGTCGCGCTTCAGGATATAGACGATCCGCATCCCTTTCCTGTCCGATTCATCCCGGATACTCGCAATACCGTCGATCTTCTTTTCGTTCACAAGATCGGCGGTTTTTTTGATCATATCGGCCTTATTGATCTGGTAGGGAATCTCGGTGACGATGATGCAATCCCTACCTTGAACCTCTTCAAAAGAGGCCTTGGCCCGGATTACGACACGTCCACGACCGGTATGGAAAGCTTCCTTTACCCCATCGTAGCCATAAATAATGCCCCCTGTCGGAAAATCAGGGGCTTTGATATGTGATATCAGTTCATCGATTTCAATGTCATGGTTGTCGATATAGGCCACTGTACCATCGACCACTTCGGAAAGGTTATGGGGCGGCATGTTTGTTGCCATGCCCACTGCGATGCCCGAAGCACCGTTCACCAATAGGTTGGGAACCCTTGTGGGAAGTACGGTGGGTTCTTGCAGCGAATCATCGAAATTGAGTTGGTGGTCTACGGTTTCCTTATCGATATCGGCCAGCATGTCGTCAGCGATCTTGCGCATGCGCGCCTCGGTATAACGCATTGCAGCCGGACTGTCGCCGTCGACCGAACCAAAATTTCCCTGGCCATCGACGAGCATGTAACGTAGGCTCCACTCCTGTGCCATCCGCACCATTGAATCATATACCGAGGTATCGCCATGGGGATGGTATTTACCCAAAACTTCCCCAACGATACGGGCCGATTTTTTATGGGCACTATTCGATCGTACGCCAAGTTCATACATTCCATAGAGCACCCTTCTGTGAACGGGCTTCAAGCCATCCCTGACATCGGGTAGGGCACGTGACACGATGACCGACATTGAATAATCAATGTAGGCAGATTTCATTTCATCTTCAATATTAATCGGGATCAATTTTTCTCCTTCAGCCATTTTAAAATCTCAAGATTTAGTATCGTTAAAAAAAGCATGCCAATATAAGGAAAATGAACCCTTTCGAAGCACGGAACAGGCGTTTTATTAAACAATTTATCAACATAGCACATGGCCGATATGGTTGACAATTAAGTTGTTAAATATTTTGTAAATCAGGTGTTTTTTCGTCATTTAGACCAAGTTTATCGAATAATAGGTATAGTCTTTGCAAGAGATTGATAGAGATTTAGTAATTTTATACATGTTAAGGATAATATATGGACGATAATTTTTCACCACGGGTAAAAGACGTAATTGCTTACAGTAAGGAAGAGGCCCTAAGATTGGGCCACGACTTTATTGGTACCGAGCATTTGATGTTGGGGCTTTTGCGCGATGGTAATGGAAAGGCCATCAGCATCTTGGATGCAATGGACGTAGATTTGGACCACTTACGGAGAAAGGTCGAAATCTTGAGCCCTTCCAACCCAAATCCCAGCAACGTCCAAAAAGACAAAAAGAACCTTCACCTGACCCGTCAAGCGGAAAGGGCTTTGAAGACCACATTTTTGGAAGCCAAGTTATTCCAGAGTTCCTCCATCAATACCGCACACCTGTTTTTGTGCATCTTGCGGAACGAGAACGACCCCACTACCAAGCTGCTCCACAAACTGAAGGTAGACTATGACGGGGTCAAGGAACAATTCAAATTTATGATCACCAGCGACGATGAAATCGTAGACTCCCCTACTTCAGAATCATTTCCCAATGAGCCTGATGATACCGGAGACGAAAAAGAAGGCAGTTTTGGC
>JBATHI010000254.1:0-6911 GCA_049666645.1 Flavobacteriaceae bacterium
TCGATGGGCTTTCCTTTGGCATCAACAAAGATCAAAAAATTGCCCTCATCGCAAAAAACGGTACGGGAAAGACCTCCATTTTAAACATTATGTCAGGCCTTGATGCCCCGGATACCGGAAAAGTGAATTACCGAAAGGGCATACGGATATCTTTTTTGGAACAGGAACCCGATCTAGACCCGAAGCTAACCGTCGAGGAAACGATATTTGCCTCCGACAATGAGGTACTGCAGGTTATTTTGCGCTACGAACATGCCTTGGAGCATCCAGAAGATGAAGATGCCTACCAGCACGCTTTCGAGGCCATGGAACGTTTCGATGCTTGGGATTTTGAGACCCAATACAAGCAGATTCTCTTCAAGCTCAAATTGGAAGACCTTCATCAGCGGGTAGCGTTATTGTCCGGAGGCCAAAAAAAACGCCTGGCCCTGGCCAATGCGTTGATCAACCGACCCGATCTTCTGATCCTCGATGAACCGACCAACCATCTCGACCTGGAGATGATCGAATGGCTTGAACAATATTTTGCCAAGGAGAACATCACTTTGTTCATGGTCACCCACGACCGCTATTTTTTGGAAAGGGTATGCAATGAGATCATCGAATTGGATAATGGCACCCTATATCCTTATAAGGGCAATTACTCCTACTATCTTGAAAAAAAGGAAGCCCGTTTGGAACAGGAGGCCATCGAACAACATAAATCGAAGCAGCTCTTCAAAAAAGAATTGGACTGGATGCGAAGGCAACCCAAGGCCCGGACCACCAAGTCGAAATCGCGCATCGATGATTTTCAAGCCATCAAAGAAAAGGCCGGACAACGCAGAAAGGAACATGAAGTTCAGCTCGAAATCAACATGGAGCGCGTTGGCAGCAAAATATTGGAACTGCATAAATTGGTCAAATCCTTTCCCGGGAAACCCATCTTGAACAGGTTCGATTATACGTTCAACAAAGGCGAACGTATCGGCGTCATAGGAAAGAACGGCACGGGAAAAACCACCTTTTTAAACCTGATGACCGGTATCGACAAGCCCGATGGCGGTAAGATAGTGGTTGGCGATACCACCAAATTTGGCTACTATACCCAAAAAGGCATAGAAATAAAGCCGGGCCAGAAAGTCATCGATGTGATCCGAGAGTTCGGCGATTATATCCCCTTGATGAAAGGCCGTCAGATTTCGGCCTCACAATTGTTGGAACGTTTCCTGTTCGACCGAAAAAAACAATACGATTATGTCGAGAAACTGAGTGGCGGGGAGCGAAAACGGCTCTATCTGTGTACCGTGTTGATCCAAAATCCCAATTTTTTGATTCTGGACGAACCTACCAACGATCTTGATATCGTTACCCTGAACGTGTTGGAAAGTTTTTTGTTGGATTTTCCGGGTTGTCTGGTGGTGGTATCCCACGACCGTTATTTCATGGATAAAATAGTGGACCACCTTTTTGTATTTCGGGGGGACGCCGTGATAGAGGATTTTCCAGGAAATTATTCCGATTTTCGCGCCTACGAAGACAGTGCTTTGATCGAAAGTAGGGCCGAAAAGGATGAGATGAACGACAGCGGAACGACCAAAAACAGCTGGAGGGCCGAAGACCTTTCGGTGAAGCTTTCCTACCTCGAACAGAAAGAGCACAAACAGCTGGAAAAAGAGATCCAAAAACTCGAACAGCAGAAGGAACAGCTACAACAAAAATTCGGCCAGGGTAAGCTATCGGGAGAGGAAATCGATAAATTGTCGATCGCCTTGAAACAGCTCACCGACACCTTGGAAGCCAAGACCGAACGCTGGTTCGAACTATCAACGCTATTGGAAGGTTGATCATGAACATCCCGGTGCCCCTCTGTTCTGCAAATCAAATCATCCGAAACTACCAAGTACCGAACCAAGAAAAATGCAAAATTTGTTCAAATATTTGAAATTTCTTGCCGGATCAAGCAATCATCATGGCGTGCACTCCCCCTTTGTTTACCGCTATGTTACCGAATGCCTTTATCAAAAGCCAAGGCTGCATCACAACCACCTGCGTGACGTACTTTTGAAGAGCATAGGTTATTTTTCGACAACCCATCTCTTGATCCTTGGAGAGCAAAATGCATTGGCAAGCCAAATCCGTTCCCAATTTCCGGACATCCATTTTGGAGAGCCTCCCTATGACCTCATTGTTGCCCAAAATGGCAAAATTGGAGACCTTTGGCCAATGCTGGAAGCTTTTGAAAAGATCCATAACGACACCTTTATTATGGTCGATGCCCCCCATAAAGATGAGGCCTGGGAACAACTGAAAGCACATCCCATGGTTAGGGTGACCTTGGATCTCTTTTATTGCGGTGTCGTCTTCCTGCGCAAAGAACAAGCCAAGGAACATTTTAAGATTCGGATATAAACCCTTATTTTTAGGCAACAATTCAGCATTGCATGGATAATACCATCTATATCGTCTTAGGCGGAGTCTTTTTGGTGTACCTTTTTCTCACTATAACCAATAGGAGCAAATCGAAAAAGAGAAGTTCGAAAAGATTCATGGGGGACTATAAACGAAGGGATGAAAAGAAATAGGAAAAAAGGATGTCTCATGAATACCAATTTAAATCGTTCTTGAGGCGAAAGTCGATATTCCCTTAAACCCCATAGGCAACTTCATGAAAATTTACACCAAAACAGGCGACAAAGGCATTACCTCCCTTTTTGGGGGCACGAGGGTCCCCAAGCACCATATCAGGATCAACAGCTATGGCACTGTCGACGAACTTAACTCTTGGCTGGGATTGATCAGCGACCAACCCATAGATGGGCACAGCAAGGCCATCCTGCAATCGATTCAGGAAAAACTGTTCACCGTGGGCGCCATCTTGGCCACGGAACCCGAAAAGGCACTGCTGAAAGACGGGAGGCAACGACTCAATATACCGTCGATCAGTGACACCGATGTGGAACTTTTGGAAATGGAAATGGATGCGATGGACCAAAACCTGCCTCCAATGACCCATTTTATCTTGCCAGGGGGTCATCCAACGGTGTCATACTGTCATATTGCCCGCACGGTATGTCGAAGGGCCGAGCGCATGGCCACCCTGCTTCATGAGCATGAACCTCTCGACGACAAGGTTTTGTGCTATATGAACCGTCTTTCCGATTATCTCTTTGTTCTGGCCCGCAAGCTTTCGAACGACCTGAAAGTGGAGGAAATCAAATGGATTCCGAAGAAAAAAGGCGAATAAATCTGTTATTTATCCGTTAATACAATATACTGGCAAAATTATTGTTGATAAATAAATCAAAATAGTCGGGAAAAAACTTGACTTTTTGCCATTAAAAATTAGTTTTGCAAAAATTTTAAAATCAAAGCCCACATATGTACTGGACATTAGAATTGGCATCCTACTTGAGCGATGCCCCTTGGCCCGCAACTAAAGATGAGTTGATCGATTACTCCATTAGAACAGGCGCGCCGTTGGAAGTCGTCGAGAACCTTCAATCCATGGAAGAGGAAGGTGGTGAAATTTATGAGTCAATCGAAGAAATTTGGCCAGACTACCCTACCGAAGAAGATTACCTCTGGAACGAGGATGAATATTGATAAGATTAACTTAATTGCAACAAAAAAGTCTCCCCGGAGGCTTTTTTTTTATGTAATTTTGACAGTTGAAATGGCAGTATTCCATAGAATTGGAATCTGGAACGGCTTTTGCCCTATCTGACGCACAAGAAGCCCAAAACATTCACCTAGACCCGATTCACATAGGGTTACATCTTAAACAGCATCATCATTATGAGTATATTAAACAAAGTACTTAAGGCCTTCGTAGGGGACAAGTCCAAAAAAGACGTCAAGCAACTACAGCCCCTGGTCGATAAAATAAAATCGTTCGAAACTCAGTTGGAGGAACTCGACAACAATGCCCTAAGGGAGAAGACCAATACCTTCAAGCGACGATTGGAAGAGCATAGCAGATCGCTGAACGAGAAGATCGAAGAACTGCAGGAACAAGTGAAAGCTTCCGACGATATCGATAAAAATGAGGAAATCTATGCCGAGATCGATAAATTGAACGAGGAAGTTTATAAAATTTCCGAGGCCACCTTAAACGACATCCTTCCGGAAGCCTTTGCCGTGGTCAAAGAAACCGCCAAACGTTTTGTGGCCCATGAAACGCTAACGGTAACCGCTTCGGAATATGACCGGAAACTCTCAGGCTCGAAGGATTACGTGTCGCTGGACGGGGACAAGGCCATCTGGAAAAATTCTTGGGACGCCGCAGGAAAGGAAGTCACCTGGGACATGGTACATTACGATGTACAGCTGATCGGCGGCATAGCCCTACACCAGGGCAAAATCGCAGAAATGCAGACCGGGGAAGGAAAGACCTTGGTCGCCACCCTGCCCATGTACCTCAACGCTTTGGCCGGAAAAGGTTGTCATCTGGTCACGGTGAACGATTATCTCGCCAAAAGGGACAGTGCCTGGATGGCGCCCATTTTTGAATTCCATGGCCTTTCGGTAGATTGCATAGACCACCACAAACCAAATTCAGAAGGCCGCAGGGCCGCTTACATGGCCGATATCACTTACGGCACCAACAACGAGTTCGGTTTCGATTATTTGAGAGACAATATGGCCCATACCCCTAAGGATTTGGTACAACGACCGCACCACTATGCCATCGTAGATGAGGTGGATTCGGTTTTGGTGGACGATGCCCGTACCCCGTTGATTATTTCCGGCCCGGTACCCGAAGGCGACCGTCACGAATTCAACGAATTGAAGCCCAAAATAGCCGATATTGTACATAATCAACGGCAACATCTGACAGGAGTTCTGGCGGAAGCCAAAAAACTCATTGCTGAGGGAGACACCAAGGAAGGGGGGTTCCTCTTATTGCGCGTGCATCGGGGACTACCCAAAAATAAGGCCCTGATCAAATTTTTGAGCGAAGAGGGCGTTAAGCAATTGCTTCAAAAGACCGAGAATTTCTACATGCAGGACAACAACAGGGAAATGCCGAAGGTAGATGAGGACCTGTTGTTCGTGATCGATGAAAAAAATAACCAGATCGAACTTACCGACAAGGGGGTCGATTATTTGTCAGGAGAAGGCGATCGGGATTTCTTCGTCATGCCCGATATAGGTGCCGAAATCGCGAAAATTGAAAACCAGGACCTCGATATAGAAAAGGAGGCCGAACTCAAGGAAGACCTTTTCAAGGAATTTGGGGTCAAGAGCGAGCGTATCCATACCATGAGTCAATTGTTAAAGGCCTATACCTTGTTCGAGAAGGATGTGGAATACGTGGTAATGGAAAATAAAGTTTTGATCGTCGACGAGCAAACAGGTCGTATCATGGACGGTCGCCGATATTCAGACGGGTTGCACCAGGCCATAGAAGCCAAGGAAAATGTGAAGATCGAGGCCATGACCCAAACTTTTGCCACGGTAACCTTGCAAAATTATTTTAGGATGTACCGCAAATTAGCTGGAATGACCGGTACTGCGGTAACCGAAGCCGGTGAATTCTGGGAAATCTACAAGTTGGACGTCGTTGAAATCCCTACCAACCGCCCCATTGCCAGGGACGACCGGAACGATTTGATCTACAAGACCAAACGTGAAAAATACAATGCGATCATCGATGAAGTGACCAAACTCTCCCAACAAGGGCGGCCGGTCTTGATCGGTACCACGTCGGTGGAGATTTCCGAACTGCTCTCGCGCATGCTGGCCATCCGGAAGATCGATCATAACGTATTGAACGCCAAACTCCACAAAAAAGAGGCCGACATCGTGGCCGCGGCAGGAAAATCGGGGGTTGTTACCATTGCCACCAACATGGCAGGCCGGGGTACAGACATCAAACTGGCCGAGGCCGTTAAAAAAGCGGGTGGCTTGGCCATTGTGGGCACCGAACGACACGACTCGCGAAGGGTCGACAGACAGTTGCGTGGCCGGTCTGGGCGACAGGGAGACCCCGGGTCTTCACAGTTCTATGTGTCACTGGAAGACAACCTGATGCGTTTGTTCGGGTCTGATCGTGTGGCCAAAATGATGGACCGTATGGGATTGGAAGAAGGGGAAGTGATACAGCATTCCATGATGACGAAGTCAATAGAACGCGCACAGAAAAAAGTAGAGGAAAACAACTTTGGGGTGCGCAAGCGCTTGTTGGAATATGATGACGTGATGAACGCCCAACGCGAAGTGGTCTACAAAAGAAGACGCCATGCGCTTCAGGGCGATCGCTTGAAGGTAGACATCGCCAATATGGTTTACGATACTTGCGAAGTGATCGCGGAAACCAATAAGGCGGCCAACGATTTCAAAAATTTCGAATTTGAACTGATCAAATATTTCTCGAGCACCTCCCCCATTTCGGAAAACGATTTCACAAAGTCGGGCGTGTTGGAAATAGCGAACACCGTTTACAAAGCTGTCTACCAGCACTATCAGAAGAAGATGGAAAGGAACGCGCAAACCGCCTTCCCGGTCATCAAAAAAGTTTATGAAGACAATGCCAATAAATTTGAGCGGATCGTAGTGCCCTTCACCGATGGCATCAAAACGCTCAATGTGGTCACCAATTTAAAGGATGCCTATGAAACAGATGGCAAGCAATTGGTCACCGATTTCGAGAAAAACATCACCTTGGCCATTATCGACGATGCCTGGAAAACGCATTTGAGAAAAATGGACGAATTGAAGCAATCGGTGCAATTGGCGGTTCATGAACAAAAAGACCCGCTGTTGATTTACAAATTCGAGGCCTTCGAGCTCTTTAAGGACATGATCGACAAGGTGAACAAAGAAGTGGTCTCCTTCCTGTTCAAGGGCGAGCTGCCCAGTGCCAACCCCGGAGAAATACAAGAGGCTAGAAATGTGGCCCGTTCCAAGGAAAACATACAGACCAGCAA
>JBATHI010000255.1:0-7073 GCA_049666645.1 Flavobacteriaceae bacterium
CAATAACGCCTTCCCAAGTTTCCTCTTCCTCGATATCCCGATAAATCCTGTTCTCTATAAAAATGCGCTCCAAGGAAGAATAATGCCATTGTTCTTCCAACTCATCCAGCTGTATTTCCAATTCTGCCTTCAATAACTCCACCGTATTGTCGGTAGACCGTTCCAACATTTCGGTAGCCCCTATGAATAGCGGTTTGTTGTCTTCGATGATGCATCCCAAAGGCGAAATGCTGCTTTCACAGGCCGTGAATGCATAGAGGGCATCTATGGTTTTATCGGGAGAAATGCCGGAGGGCAAGTGCACCAATATTTCTACCTCGGCCGCGGTATTATCATCTATTTTTTTGATTTTGATCTTCCCTTTATCATTGGCTTTGAGGATGGAATCGATCAAGGTTGAGGTATTGGTCCCATAGGGTATCTCATTGATGACCAAGGTATTTTTGTCCAATTGCGAAATTCTCGCGCGTATACGAATCTTTCCACCTCGTAGTCCGTCGTTATAATTGGCCACATCGATTATGCCCGCCGTAGGAAAATCGGGATATATCTTGAAACGTTGTCCCTTAAGGTGTTTGATCGACGAATCGATCAATTCAACGAAGTTATGCGGTAATATTTTGGTGGAGAGTCCCACCGCGATTCCTTCCGCGCCTTGGGCCAATAGCAACGGAAATTTAACGGGAAGGTTTACGGGTTCCTTTTTTCTACCGTCATAAGAAAGCTGCCATTCGGTAATCTTCGGACTAAATACGACTTCGAGGGCAAATTTTGACAATCGGGCCTCAATGTATCTCGATGCGGCCGCTCCGTCACCGGTCAAAATGTTTCCCCAGTTACCCTGTGTATCTATCAAAAGGTCTTTTTGCCCGATTTGCACCATGGCATCACCAATGCTGGCATCACCATGGGGATGGTACTGCATGGTGTGCCCTACCACATTGGCCACCTTATTGTAACGCCCGTCGTCCAATTCTTTCAACGAATGCATAATGCGCCTTTGTACCGGTTTAAAACCGTCTTCAATGGCGGGTACGGCCCGTTCTAAAATAACATAGGAAGCATAATCCAAAAACCAGTCTTTGTACATTCCGGAAACCCTGGTAAGCGCTTCCTGTGTGTCATCTGTATTTTCTTGATGGGCTTCGTTCAGATCCTCATTTTCCTCCATTCAGAGAATTCGTATTTACTTGGTTTATTGTTGGTCGGCTTCAACCAAATCAACTTCTACTTTAAGATTATTGATTATAAATTCTTGTCGGTCGGGCGTGTTTTTACCCATATAAAATTCCAGAAGATTTTCTATTGACATTGCCTTATCGAGCATAACGGGTTCTAAGCGGATATCATCCGCGATAAAATGTTTGAATTCGTCTGGGGATATTTCACCCAAGCCTTTGAACCTGGTAATCTCGGGCTTGCCCGAAAGTTTTTCAATGGCGCTTCTTCTTTCGTCCTCACTGTAACAGTAAATGGTTTCCTTCTTATTGCGAACCCTGAACAAGGGGGTCTGTAAAATGTACAGGTGGTTTTCCTTGATCAGTTCAGGGAAGAATTGGAGAAAAAACGTGATCAGCAATAACCGAATGTGCATGCCGTCAACATCGGCATCCGTAGCGATTACGATATTGTTGTACCGCAAGTCTTCCATAGAATCCTCTATGTTCAATGCCGCCTGTAAGAGATTGAATTCTTCATTCTCATAAACGATTTTCTTCGACATGCCATATGAATTCAAGGGCTTTCCCCTAAGACTGAACACGGCTTGCGTATTCACATCTCGCGACTTGGTAATCGACCCTGAGGCAGAATCGCCTTCGGTGATGAAGAGTGTACTCTCCAGCCGCCTCTCGCTTTTCATATCGGTTAGATGTACCCGACAATCCCTAAGCTTTTTATTATGCAGACTGGCTTTCTTGGCCCGTTCTTTGGCGAGTTTTCTGATTCCTGAAAGTTCCTTTCGCTCCCTTTCGGCCTGCATGATCTTCCTTTGCAGACTTTCGGCGGTTTCCGGATTCCTATGCAGGTAGTTGTCTAGGTGCTTGCCTATGAAATCGTTGATATATGTTCTAACGGTGGGAAGATCGCCGCCCATATCGGTCGATCCCAATTTGGTTTTGGTCTGGCTCTCGAAAACCGGCTCCATCACTTTTATGGAAATGGCAGAGATAATCGACTTTCTTACATCGGAAGGATCATAGCCCTTGCCATAAAAATCGCGTAGGGTCTTGACCAAGGCTTCCCTAAAGGCGGCTTGATGGGTTCCCCCTTGTGTAGTGTTCTGTCCGTTTACAAATGAATGGTATTCTTCGCTGTATTGTGTCTTACTGTGGGTGATGGCCACTTCGATATCTTCCCCTTTAAGATGGATGACCGGGTACAGCATATCCTCTACATTGTTGTTGTCCTCCAAGAGGTCCTTCAAACCGTTTTCTGAAAAATATTTTTCCCCATTGAACAATATGGTGAGTCCCGGATTGAGGTAGACATAATTTTTGAGCATGCGTTCTACATACTCATTTCGATATTTGTATTTTTTGAAGATGGTTTCGTCAGGGGTGAACAATACCTTGGTGCCCCGTCGTTTGGTGCTATCTGCGGGGCCTTCTTGGGTAACCAGGTTCCCTTGTGTGAATTCGGCCGATTTTATGAGATTGTCCCTTACCGATTCTACCTTAAAAAAGGAGGAGAGGGCATTTACGGCCTTGGTACCGACACCGTTGAGACCAACAGATTTTTTGAAGGCCCTGGAATCGTATTTACCGCCGGTATTCATTTTGGAGACGACATCGACCACCTTGCCCAAGGGTATGCCGCGCCCATAATCACGGACCTTCACCACGTTATCCTTGATGCTGATTTCAATGGTCTTACCGGCCCCCATCACAAACTCATCGATACAATTGTCAATGGTTTCTTTCAGTAGAATGTAGATGCCATCGTCGGCAGATGAACCGTCTCCCAACTTCCCGATATACATGCCGGGCCTCATTCGTATATGCTCTTTCCAATCGAGCGAACGAATGTTATCTTCAGTATATTGGGCGTTTTCAGACATGCTTTGGGGTTTGTTCGAAAGTGTCGCTAATATAACACGACTTGCAAAAAGATGAAACCCATTAGGATTAAAGTAATTAACAATGGAAAACCACGATTGTTGATAGCAGGCCTTTAAAAGGTCGGAAAATTCCATGGAATGGCCAAAAACTTCCCGAACTCAATATAAATTGGGATTTATTTGATGTTGAATGCCAAACCTATTTTTACACATTGAACCTGAAATGCATTACATCCCCATCTTTCACAATATATTCCTTGCCCTCAACGCGCATTTTGCCTGCCTCCTTTACCTTCGATTCACTGCCGTATGCAATGAAATCGGTATAGGAGATGACTTCTGCCCGTATAAAGCCCTTCTCAAAATCGGTATGGATCACCCCGGCGGCCTGGGGCGCCGTGGCACCAACGGGTATCGTCCATGCACGCACCTCCTTGACCCCGGCGGTAAAATAAGTCTCGAGGTTTAAAAGTTTGTAGGCACCGCGGATCAATTTGGCAGAACCCGGTTCCGACAATCCGATATCTTCCAGGAACATTTGGCGCTCTTCAAAGGTTTCCAATTCGGTAATATCGGCTTCGGTGGCCACCGCCAATACGACTAGCTCGGCATGTTCTCCCGCAATCGCAGATTTAACCTGTTCTACATAGGCATTGCCGGTCGCCGCCGATACCTCATCAACATTGCATACGTACATTACCGGTTTGTCTGTAATAAATTGCAACGGTTTCACAAATTCATTTCGATCTTCCTTTTCCACTTCGATCGCACGGATCGAGATTCCTGTTTCCAAACCGTCTTTCAATTTTTGTAGTACCGCTTCCTCTTTTTGTGCTTCTTTATTCCCTGTTTTTGCAGCGCGTTTCACTTTCTCGAGTTTCTTTTCCACCGTTTCCAGGTCTTTCAACTGCAGCTCCATATCAATGGTCTCCTTGTCGCGAATCGGGTTCACCGTGCCATCGACATGTACGATGTTCTCATTTTCAAAGCAGCGCAGAACATGCAAAATGGCATCCGTTTCCCTAATATTTCCCAAAAACTGGTTGCCCAGGCCTTCTCCTTTGCTCGCTCCCTTGACAAGGCCGGCGATATCAACAATTTCAACGGTGGCAGGAACCACCCTTTCCGGATTGACCAGGCTTTCGAGCTGTTGCAACCTGATATCCGGGACGTTTACCACCCCGATGTTTGGTTCTATGGTGCAAAATGGAAAATTGGCGCTTTGGGCCTTGGCATTGGAAAGACAATTAAAAAGAGTGGATTTTCCAACATTGGGCAATCCAACGATACCTGCTTTCATGTATTCTTGATTTGAGGGTGCAAAGATAGTTCTTACGATCGTAATTGAAGGTAAATGATCTTTTTAACGGCATTTTTTTAACTCTTGAACCCAATTTAATTTCTGATTAACATGGCCAATTGCAGCTGAAATTTTATGAATTATTAACATTTTACGAATTTTGGGTTATATTTGGCTGATTTCAACCTCGGAATCGCTTGGAATGCATACTGATGGCTGAACCAAGGCAATTCATGATTGGGAGACCATGTAAATGCCTGTCCCTCCTTGCCCGGTAAATGCATTCCCCTTGTCCTAAGGAAAACGATATGATCTCCTATTTTGATAAAATCATTTATCAACGATTCATATTTCAAGTATCAAGCATACGCATACACAAAGTTGAATAGCAATGCTCCAATAATAAAATGAAAAGAATTTTTTGGGCATTTGAAGATGTTGGCGGGAAAAGGAAATTCCTTTTGTTCGTTTCATTGACAAATCTGAAACCTGGTTAAGATTCTCCAATCTTTACCACAATGGATGTTATTTCGCATAAGTTCTAACTTAAACACACAATTATGAGAAAAATTACACTTTTAAAGCTCTTGTTGACCGCCTTGTTCATTATAGGATTTGGCAAGATTGAAGCTTCCCCTACTTCTTTATCGGGAGTGGTTCACCCATCCACCACAATTTTGCAAAACACGGTGAGGGGTACCGTTACCGATCAGGATGGTGCGCCGCTTGCCGGGGTGAATATCGTGGAAAAAGGTACCACAAATGGTACGACCACCGATTTTGACGGAAATTATGAAATAACCGTTGGGGTTGGCGCCACCTTAATATTCAGCTATATCGGTTTTGGAACCCAGGAAATAAAAGCAGGTGAACAGGCCATTATCGATGTCGCCCTTACGGAAGGCATGCAGCTGGACGAATTCATCGTAACCGGTAGTCGTACGGCCGCTCGCAGCAATACCGATACGCCATTGCCGATCGATGTACTGCCGGCACAAGACCTGGTTTCAACCGGTCAGGCAACCTTCGACAAAGCATTGCAGTACCGTATCCCGTCCTTTAATACGGTGCAGACCCCGGTAAACGATGCGACCTCACTATTGGATCCCTATGAAATCAGAAATATGGGGCCCAGTCGAACATTGATATTGATCAATGGCAAAAGAAAGAACCTCAGTGCGTTACTGTACACCCAAACTTCCCCAGGTCGTGGTGAGACGGGAGCCGATATTTCGGCCATCCCCACCGACGCCATCAAAAGGGTCGAAATATTGAGGGATGGTGCTTCTGCACAATACGGATCTGATGCGATCGCAGGGGTAATGAACATTATTTTAAAAGACAATGCCTCCATGGGTTCCGCAACCTTGCGCACAGGTATCACTTCGGAAGGAGACGGCGAAATGTATGGTATTGCCGTCAACAACGGTTCGAGCATAGGTGACGATAAAGGATTTGTGAACTATACCGTGGACCTATCAAAGGTAAATTTGGCAAACCGTCCAGGGACGGTTGACGCAGCCGGTGAGGCCGCCGATTTTGGCGCCGATACCGCCGACGTCAGGTCGTTTTTGGCACGTCAACCGGATGCGGGCAATATCAATGGATCACCAGAGACCGCTGCGGCCAAGTTTTCGGTGAACATGGGCGTTGACTTAAGTGACAACACCCAACTTTATGGTAATGCCGCCTATGTCTATAAAAAGGTGAACAGTTTTGCCAATTACAGGACCCCTTATTGGAGGACCATTGAGGATTTCCCTTATTTGTCAGATTTTTTCCCAGCACCTGGAACGCCCAATAATTATGATGGTTATGTACCTACTTTTGAAGGTGATCTTAGTGACTATAATGGTACGATAGGGTTCAAAGCCAATTTAAATGATTGGAACGTGGACGCCAGTTTTACCACAGGCGGGAATACACAAACCTATAAGGTAAACAACTCGCATAACAGAAACTTCGTTTATTCTCCTTCCACGTGGTTGGATGCCAATGGCAACGGGACGGTAGATCCGGGCGAACTTACCGAAGGTTCTAGCTTATATCGCGAAAACAGCCCCATCAGTTTCGATCCGGGAGGAACCAAATTCAACCATAATGTGGGGAACATTGATATATCAAGGGTGTTGTCCGATCAAGTCAGCATCGGTTTTGGTGCCGAGTTCAGGACGGAGACCTTTGAAGTGATCGAAGGTGGCTTGGCTTCCTATGACGGAGGTGGTGCGGATTCGTTCGCGGGCAACCAGCCGCAGAACTCCGGTAAGTTCAGCCGTTATAACCTAGGGGGCTATTTCAGCTTGGATTTTGACGTGACCGAAGATTTCTTGCTAAGCGGTACCGTACGACAAGAAAATTATTCCGATTTTGGGAATGCCTTTGTATACAAGTTCAGTTCGCGATATAAGTTCGCAGAGGATAAGGTTACCCTAAGAGGATCGATATCTACTGGTTTCAGGGCACCGACCTTGCACCAAATCTATACCCAAAAAGCACAATATAGCTTTGTTCCAGGACAGGGCATACAAGTGGGCGGTTTGGTGAGCAATGTATCTCCTCAGGCCCGTTTGTTGGGTCTAGATCAATTGGATGCCGAAAAATCGACCAACTTCACCGTGGGTATCGGTTCAAGGATAAGCAGCTTTTTTAACTTAACCGTCGATTATTTCAATATCGCGGTAAAGGATCGCATCGTTTTGGGATCTGAAGTGGCAC
>JBATHI010000256.1:0-3276 GCA_049666645.1 Flavobacteriaceae bacterium
GCCGAGATGGCCAAGGCGCCCTTTAGTCTGGATGCCTACCAAAAAGCACTGGACATCGAATCGGTCTATGGGGAAAAAGGATATACCACCAACGAACGCAATGCCATTCGCCCCACCCTTGACGTGAACGGCATCTGGGGCGGATATATCGGGGAAGGTGCCAAAACCGTGATCGCGAGCAAGGCCTACGCCAAAATCTCCATGCGCCTGGTGCCCCATCAAGACTGGCGAGAGATCACCACCCTTTTTACCGAGTATTTCACAAGCCTTGCCCCGAAAGGGGTTAGGGTAAAGGTAACCCCCCACCATGGCGGACAGGGGTATGTGACCCCGATCGACCATTTGAGCTACAAAGCGGCCGCCAAAGCCTATGAAACCACCTTTGGAAAAAAACCCATCCCACAGCGCAGCGGCGGGAGCATCCCAATCGTATCCCTGTTTGAAAAGGAGCTCCACTGCAAGACCGTTTTGATGGGCTTCGGACTCGATAGCGATGCGATCCATTCCCCCAATGAGCATTTTGGGATCTGGAACTTTTTAAAGGGAATAGAGACCATTCCTTATTTCTACCAATATTTTACCGAAGTGAGCCGCTAAAACCAAAGTTGCTTTGGCTTGGGGCGTTTCCCTTTCAACGAGCTGCCAACAGAAACGCCATGCGAACGGGCGGGGCTTTGCGTTGCAAGTCCTCCCGCCCTTCCGGCGCTCCGGGCTTTACACTCCAATCCCTAACGCAAAATAATTTTTACTCTACACTTGTAGAATTAAAATATTTGTTCTATGTTTGTAGAGCAATATCTTAAAATGGAGCAGATGCAGTTGTCAAAATCGGAGGAAGAATTGATGAATTTTCTTTGGAAGCACAAGAAGGCTTTCATGAAAGACCTTCTGGATGCTTACCCAGAACCCAAGCCTGCCACCACTACCATTGCCACCCTTTTAAAACGCATGCAAGACAAAGGTTTTGTGGCTTATAAAAGCTTGGGCAGATCCCGCGAATATTATCCGCTGGTCAAGAAAAAGGATTATTTTTCAAAACACGTCAACGGACTCATCAAAAACTTTTTTAACGATAGTCCGGCCCAATTTGCGTCTTTCTTTGCCCAGGAGACCGACTTGAGCAAAACGGAACTCGAAGCGTTGAAAGAACTCATCGATAGCGAACTTAAAAAAAGATAATGATGTTGGAATATCTTTTAAAATCCGGAGCCTGCTTGACCATTTTGGTCCTATTCTATAAACTACTCTTGGAACGGGAGAGCATTCATGTTTTTAAACGCTATTACCTTTTGGCCGCACTGGTGCTTTCATTTGTAATTCCGTTAATTGTTTTTACGGAATATGTTGAAATCTCAACCGTTTCCGAAGTTATTGCCACTCCTGCAACGTCGGTGCGATCAGTTGCAGTCGATCGGGTCGAGCCCGTCGGCGATTTGGCTCCAATAACCCCTCCCCTGCTGCTTTGGACGATCTACGGTTTGGGCATGCTACTTTTTGGTTTTAAGTTCTTGAAAAACCTGGGACGTATCATCCAAAGAATACGCAAAAATCCGAAGTTCACGGTCAATTCGATTACCAAGGTGCTTTTGAACGAGCGCATCGCCCCGCATACCTTTTTCAGGTTTATCTTTTTGAATCGGGAAAACTATGAAAAAAAGGAGATTCCCCAGGCCGTATTGCTGCATGAAGAAACACATGCCAAACAAAAACACAGCCTTGACGTGCTTTTTATCGAGTTGTTGCAAGTGGTCTTTTGGTTCAATCCCTTGATCTATTTTACAAAACGATACATCAAACTAAATCACGAATTTTTGGCGGATCAAGCTGTTGTCGACCATGGCGTGGAAACGGCCACTTATCAAAACATACTTTTGGCATTCTCATCAAATGCGGCAGTTCCACAATTTTCAAATTCAATCAATTATTCATCAATCAAAAAACGATTTACAGTCATGAAAAAAAGAACATCGAAAAAAGCGATTTTGCTCAGGAGTTTTTTATTGCTTCCCCTGTTTTCCTTCCTATTGTATGGATTTAGTGAAACCGTCATTATCCAGAAAGAAGCTGATCTTCTTGAAGCGAAGGTCCCATCCAAAGTGGTGGAAAATAGGATCACGGTATCCCCGGAGCAACGATATCTTGCGCTCCCTTTTCCCGAATTTGATTTGAAGACCGAAATGATCCGAATCGAGATCGATAAAAAAGGTACTATTCGGTCTGGGGGGAAATCCTTGACGATTGAATCGCTTCCCACATTTCTAAAAAAATACAACGCCGAACTTTCGAAGGAAGAACGGGAATCATCGGTCCGTGCCATAATCAAGGTGGCCGAAAATACCCCGAAATCGATCGTAAATCAGGTAGAACGGATTATAGTCGCCTACGGGGTGGCCCAAATAAATATTGAGGGACCCATGCCGTCATCGTTACCCCAAGAGGCTGCCTCCCGCAAACCAATGATTCAAATCGAGATCGATAAAAAAGGTGCTATTCGGTCTGGGGGGAAATCCTTGACGATTGAATCGCTTCCCACATTTCTAAAAAAATACAACGCCGAACTTTCGAAGGAAGAACGGGAAAAATCGGTGCGCGCCATAATCAAGGTGGCCGAAAATACCCCGAAATCGATCGTAGATCAAGTAGAACGGATTATGGTCGCCTACGGTGTGGCGCAAATAAATATTGAGGGACCCATGCCTTCGTCGCTGTCCCAGGATGGTGCCACCGAAGATCAGATCAAGGAATACGATGCCATCGTCAAAAGAATCAACGCCCAACCCGAAAACAGAAGGATCTACAAAAAGAAAGAGGTTGAACGGCTCGAATATATTTTCGGTTTGATGACGGAACAGCAAAAGAAAAAGGCCGAACCCTATCCCGACTTTCCGCCCATGCCAGAACCCCCTGCCCCGCCAGCGCCGAAAGAAGCGACACCGCCCAGTGCCATTCGCGCGCCAAAACAGCCGGTAGGTATCAGACTTAGGACGGCCCCTGTGGCACCGGAGGCCCCTGAAGTTCCAAAAATTGAAGAACCGGTGCTTATTCACGTGGAAGAAATAGAGGAGGTGGAGCCTCCAGAAGCACCCGAGCCACCGGAATCCCCTGAGCCTCCCATGACGCCCTTAGATCATGTGATAGAGATGGCCAAGGCAGACGCCACCTTTTATTATGAAGGCAAAAAAATCAGCTCGGACATGGCCATCGAAATGCTCAAGAAAAATCAAACTGTCGACATCGATATCGATTCCAAAGATGGCCAGCGGCCAGTGGTAAAAC
>JBATHI010000257.1:0-2226 GCA_049666645.1 Flavobacteriaceae bacterium
TCTGCAGTGGGAAACCGTCCAACAACAGCTTTTCGGCAGAAAACTCCTTGGTTCGCCCGACCGCTTGATAGGCTTTCGACAAAAGCGACAGAAACTGGAAGGACAATATCCGATTGTTTATGCTACCGGTAATCCCCAAGAACTTCTCGGTGGAATTGTATATGAGATCAACAAAAACGACCTGGAAAAAGCCGATGCCTATGAAGGGGATGGCTATCAGAGGATAAAAACGCGATTGGAGTCGGGTCGATCGGCCTGGGTTTATGTGGGCATTTAAAGTTAACTTGCGTTAAAATCCGGACCATGTCCAAAAAAGAAAATAAGCACCGACATCAGGGGTATCAAAATGTTGACAGAAAGGTATCGCGACCGGTGAAGGCAAAAAAGCATCTTGGGCAGCATTTCCTGAAAGATGAAACCATAGCCCAGGGCATTGCCGCGACCCTTTCGCTCCGGGAAACCAAGAATGTGATTGAAATTGGACCGGGCATGGGCGTTCTCACGAAATATCTTTTGATGCGCAAGGTAAATCTGGTGGCCATGGACCTGGATGCCGAATCGATCATTTACCTCAACCACAGTTTTGCCTTGGACCATGCCGACGCCCTTCGGGCCGGCAGCGTCATGGAGGTGGTCGAGGCCGATTTTTTAAGTTATGACCTATCTACCCTTTTCGGAGGGGCGCCCTTTGCCATCACCGGTAATTTTCCATACAACATCTCAACCCAGATCGTTTTCAAAATGTTGGAGGTAAGGGCTAGGGTCCCCGAGTTTTCCGGGATGTTTCAAAAAGAGGTCGCCCAACGCATTTGTGCCAAGGAGGGCAGCAAAACCTATGGCATCCTTTCGGTCTTGGCCCAGGCCTTCTATGAAGCCGAATATCTGTTTTCGGTGGGCCCCGAAGTCTTTGACCCCCCACCGAAAGTACAATCAGGAGTGCTTCGACTTACCAGGAGACCTATGTTTTTGCTGCCCTGCGATGAGCGTTTGTTCTTCAGCGTGGTAAAGACCGCTTTCAACCAACGTCGTAAAACCATGCGGAACAGTCTCAAAGCGTTTTCACTTTCAGACGATTTCAGGGAAGATCCCATTTTCGACCTTCGCCCTGAACAATTGAAGGTGATCGACTTTATTGAGCTGACCAAAAAAATTGAACGGGATACCAAGGCGGGCGATTAAGATTGGCCTTTTAATTGGATTCGATGAAATCGCCGGTGCCCTAAAACTGCGGCAGAGACCAAACGTCCGCCCAATATCCCCTTCCTATACGCCTTTTTTTCTTTAGCTTTGCGCTGCTACCCACTCAAGGCAGCATCGCCCTATGACACCGTTCAAAATCACAGAGGAACTCATAGCTGATATAGAACAGCTTATCGAAAGCCGAAGCGACCAAGATCTCCAATCGCTGTTGGAAGACGTCCACTATGCCGATATCGCCGAAATCATCGACGAACTCAATGAAGATGAAGCAACCTATCTTATCAAACTCCTGGATAGCGAAAAGACCTCCGACGTGCTTACCGAGCTCAACGAGGATATACGGGAAGCCATCCTTGGCAATCTGTCAACAAAGGAAATTGCCGATGAGCTGGGGGAGCTCGACACCGATGATGCCGCTGATATTATTGGGGAACTGCCCAAAGACATGGTTCAGGAGGTCATTTCGAAAATCGAGGATCGCGAGCACGCCAAAGACATCGTTGACCTGCTGCGGTACGATGAAAATTCTGCCGGGGGACTCATGGCCAAGGAACTGGTCAAAGTAAGGGAAAATTGGGATGTGCTCACCTGTGTCAAGGAAATGCGGGCACAAGCGGAAAATGTGACCCGCGTGCACTCCATTTATGTCGTGGATGATGATGACAAGCTAAAAGGCAGGCTCTCCCTAAAAGACCTGTTGACCACCTCCACCAAAACGCATATCAAGGAAATATATATTCCCAAGGTAGATTCGGTAAGTGTCAATGAAAAACCGGAAGAAGTTGCAAAAATCATGAGCAAATATGATTTGGAAGCCATTCCGGTGATCGACGAAATTGGAAGGTTGGTCGGCAGGATCACCATCGATGACATTGTTGATGTGATCAAAGAGGAGGCCGATAAGGATTACCAATTGGCAGCGGGGATATCGAGTGATGTAGAAGCCGATGACACGATTTGGGAACTGACCAAGGCCAGGCTCCCTTGGCTGATCATTGGCATGCTCGGTGGCATCGGGGCCGCAAG
>JBATHI010000258.1:0-11369 GCA_049666645.1 Flavobacteriaceae bacterium
CATCCAAACCGGCCAAGAGCGCGGTGAATGCCTGGTTGGTGGGCGCAAAAACGGTATAAGTTTCGGTTTCATCACTTAGGGCAGTAACCAATCCGGCGTCGGCTTGGACCAAAGCAGCTACGAGGGAACTGAGCGCATCGGTGTCCTGGGCAGTTTCGACAATATTCATGCCGTCTCTGTCGGCAAGCAAGTTGTCCTCGTCGTTTTTCTCGCACGAGAAGGCGAAGAGGGCGGCCACAGCCATTACAGCGAGACCTTTAAAGTTGAAGTTTCTTTTCATAATGAGTGTTTTAGTAGTATTAATTGTTTAATAATTTATCAAAAAATATAAACTCAAATTTTTAAATGAAACCGTTTCACTGACCTTTCGATTAGCGCTTAAATTTAAAAAATCATTAAAAATGTTCATTATTGTTATCGATTATAAGAAAACATGAGTTTTATATTTCTCTTTCCACAAAGATTATCAAATTTTGAAATGGTTGCTTTTGTTTATACATAATTGATAAAAGTTTAACAAAATAAAAAATGATAGGCAATGAACCTCATGGTGCGGTTCATCGATCATTCCCCGCCGACCTTGCTAAAAAAAAAGACCGCCCATTCGGGCGGTCTTAATAAATGCAATATCTATTTTATTAATTTTTTAACAATCAATTCCCCGTATCGGGAAGCAACACTTGATCGGCCAACACATGGATCACACCGTTTGATGCCTGTATATCGACAAATACCACTAGGGCTCCCGTATTACCGGAACCGTCAGTAATTTCAAGATTTCCGTTCACTGTGTTGAAGGTAATGGTATCTCCCTCCAGGGTGGTTGCCGTTTCTCCTGAACTGATGTCGGCGGAACGAATGTTGCCAGCTAAGACGTGATGTGCGATGACAGCGGCCAGTAGGTCTTCATCGATATCCCCGACCGAATTCCAGGCAGTATTGGTCGCCAATAAATTATCAAAGGCCAGATTGGTCGGTGCAAAAACAGTGAATGGTCCGCCATCCTTTACGCCTTCAGGAATGTCGGATATTGGGGTGATGATATCCAATGCGCTGTTCAAGTCTTCAAAATTGTCATCCACCGATATAAAAGTGTCCAGGGTGGGAATCGGTATCACGGCATCCACGATATGTATGATACCGTTGGCGGCCAAAACATCCCCATCGATCACTTTTGAAGCACCGTTGAAAAATATATCGTTAGTGGCATCGAAATATAGAGCCACTTTAGAACCCGTTGTTGGTCCTTCGGCCAACGTTTCCAAATAATTTCTCTGGAGATTGGACAGAAAGGAACTGTCGATTTGACCCAAGATCACATGATTCAATAAAATTTGTTCAAGGGTTTCCGCAGGCACTGCTTCCAGGTTGGCGAACCCCTGCTGCGACAAAAAGTTGCCAAAAGCGGCATCGCTCGGGGCCAATACCGTTAGACCGCCCGTTGTTTGGAGGATCGTCGTTAAATTTGCCCGATCCAAAGCCGCCACAAAACTGGAAAGTTGCCCAATATTGGAAGCCACTTCCACAATGTTGCTTGAAGGCCTGTTAATGGTATTTCCGTCATCCAAATTACAGGAGACCAGGGTGATAATAAGAAAAAAGGCACTTGATAAGCGCATAAAACCAAAACGATCGATCATAGTATTCATGTTTTTAATTTTTGTTTAAAGTTGCGATAAAATCATTTGTAAATTCCCGGTTGTGGAGTTTTTAAGAAAATTTTAAAAAATACCCTGTTCTTTCTTTTGTATTTGCCCTTCAAAATAATACAGGGCCACCCATGCTATAGATAATAAAAAGCGACAATGGTTGCTTCTTGAAAAGGAAACCTTTTAAAAGTAGATAGGAAAACACCCATTTTTGTCCATAACGGAGTTGATGCGCAAAATTTGTATTTTTGCACTTTACGCTATGTCATGGGAAAGAAAGTGGTGGTTGGCCTTTCGGGTGGAGTTGACTCCAGTGTGGCGGCCTATTTGCTCAAGGAACAAGGATATGAGGTCATCGGACTTTTCATGAAGAATTGGCACGACGATTCCGTAACCATTTCAGCGGAATGCCCATGGTTGGAGGATAGCAACGATGCCCTTATCGTGGCCGATAAGCTGGGTATCCCCTTTCAGACCATTGATTTGAGCGCGGAGTACAAAGAGCGTATCGTAGATTATATGTTCAGGGAATATGAGTTGGGCAGAACCCCAAATCCAGATGTGCTTTGCAATCGTGAGATCAAGTTCGATGTATTTCTGAAAATTGCGATGCAATTGGGTGCCGATTATGTGGCAACCGGCCATTACTGCAGAAAAGGGGAAGTAACACATGCCGATGGAAGTGTGTCCTATCAATTGCTTTCGGGTCTGGACCAAAACAAAGACCAATCGTATTTTCTCTGCCAACTCTCCCAAGAACAGTTGGCCAGAACCCTCTTTCCCATCGGCGAATTGACAAAGCCGGAAGTGAGGCAGATCGCCGCCGACAATAAATTACTGACCGCTGAAAAAAAAGATTCCCAGGGCCTCTGTTTCATCGGCAAGGTTCGCCTGCCCGAATTTCTTCAGCAAAAATTGAAACCGAAAAAAGGGGTCATCGTGGAAGTGCCTTCAAACCTGCCACAATTGCAGCCTACCGCCCCAAGATTTGCCAACAAGGTCGAAGAGCTCGAATTTTTTTCCACCAAACCAACCTACCATCCTGAAGATGGGAAGGTGGTGGGACAACACCAGGGCGCGCACTATTTTACCAAAGGACAACGCAAAGGACTGGATGTGGGAGGTACCAAAGAACCTTTGTTCGTCATTGATACCGATGTAGATCGTAACGTAATCTATACCGGCCAAGGCAAATCTCACCCGGGACTTTATAGAAGGACATTGTTCATAAAAAATGAGGAACTGCATTGGATCCGCCCAGAACTGGCCTTGCCGTTGGATGCATCCATGCAGGCGATGGCCCGTATCCGCTACAGGCAACCTTTGGCGAAGGCCACTCTACACAAGGTAGACGGGGGATTGTATGTCGATTTTGAGGAAATGCAGTCGGCCATTACGGAAGGACAATTCGTAGCTTGGTATTCCGGGGACGAATTGTTGGGTTCAGGGGTGATTTCCTGAGAAAGCCCCGACGCATACCGATTGAAGCCATTGTACCGGATAGAAGGTTACCGCTTGAATCTTGGCCAACCAGGCCTCATAAAAATAATCCTACCCCATGATCACACGAGTTACCCAACTTTTTAAGATAGAACATCCCATCGTTCAGGCCGGTATGGTCTGGAACAGCGGCTGGCGTCTGGCCTCCGCGGTTTCCAATGCCGGTGCGCTCGGGCTGATCGGCGCCGGCTCGATGCGGCCCGAGGTATTGAGGGAACATATCGGAAAATGCCGGGAGGCGACCAAAAATCCTTTTGGGGTGAATGTGCCCATGCTATATCCCGATATTGAAACGATCATGAAGATCATCGTCGAAATGGGGGTAAAAATCGTGTTCACCTCCGCAGGAAATCCCAACGCTTATACCGGATTTCTCAAGGCAAGGGGCATAACCGTCGTTCATGTGGTGAGCAGTGTGAAATTTGCGCTGAAAGCCCAGGAAGCCGGGGTTGATGCGATAGTGGCCGAAGGCTTTGAGGCGGGGGGGCACAATGGCCGCAACGAGACCACGACCTTGGTGTTGGTTCCCGCGGTCAAGGAAAGCATTTCCATTCCCTTGATCGCAGCCGGTGGAATTGGTTCGGGCCGTGCCATGCTGGCCGCCATGGTTTTGGGGGCGGAGGGCGTGCAGGTGGGGAGCAGGTTCGTCGCCACCTTCGAAGCTTCATCCCATGAACTTTTTAAACAAAAAGTGATTGCCACCGATGAGGGCGACACCCAGCTCACTTTAAAGGAGTTGGCACCGGTTCGCCTGATCAAAAATAAATTCTATGACGCCGTTCAAGCTGCCTATGCGCAAGGGGCCACTGTCGCCGAACTTCAGGAATTATTGGGAAGGGGCAGGGCCAAACGGGGCATGTTCGAAGGCGATCTCGATGCAGGGGAACTTGAAATTGGACAGGTCGCCGCACTCATCCATGATATTAGGCCTGCCCGTCAATTGGTGGCCGATCTGATGAAGGAATTCGAAATGGCCCGGGCCGAAGTGGCCTCCTATTAAATGGGCCATAATGCGAAACAAACGATTCTTGGTTTGTTGTCGATTTGGTCTAAATGGTTATCTTGTAAGCTATTTCCAACGAGCAATATTCAACGCATAATATTATGGCAAATTTAAATGTCAGGGCAATTCAGCAAAATACGTACGATGCCATCGTCATCGGCTCCGGAATCAGCGGAGGTTGGGCGGCGAAGGAACTTTGTGAAAAAGGTTTGAAGACCCTGGTGCTCGAACGGGGCAGAATGGTGAAGCACGTGCAAGATTACCCGACCATGAACAAGGAAACCTGGGACCATGAATTGAGGGGGGCATTGACCTACGAAGATCAAAAAAATCACCGTGTCGTGAACAGTATTGGTTTTGGCAGTGAAGACAACAAGCACTTTTATGCCAACGACATAGAAAATCCGTATACCGAAGTAAAGCCATTTATTTGGATCCGCGGACATCAAGTAGGGGGCAAGTCGATCATGTGGGGCAAACAATGCTATCGATGGAGCGATCTCGATTTTGAAGCCAATGCCAAGGACGGCCATGGGGTCGATTGGCCTATTCGCTACAAAGACATCGCCCCATGGTACGAATATGTTGAAAAGTTTGCGGGCATCAGTGGCGCACCGCTTGGATTGCCGCACCTGCCCGATAGTCATTTCCTTCCGCCTATGGAATTGAACTGTGTGGAGCAACATGCCAAGGAACGGATCGAATCGAATTATGAGGACAGGCATTTGATCATAGGCCGCGTGGCCCATCTAACCGAACCATTGAACGGCAGGGGGCAGTGTCAGTACAGGAACCGTTGTTCCCGGGGTTGCCCTTATGGCGCATACTTCAGCAGCAACGCCGTTACCCTGCCTGCTGCCGAAGCAACCGGTAATTTGACCATCAGGCCCTTCAGTATGGTGAGTTCGCTCATCTATGACGATAAAAAGGAAAAGGCGACCGGAGTGCGGGTCGTGGACACCGAAACCATGGAAGAAATGGAGTTCTATGCAAAAGTAATTTTTTGCAATGGTTCCACTTTGGGCACGACCTCGATCCTCTTGAATTCCATTTCCGATCGTTTTCCGAATGGATTCGGCAATGATAGCGGTGAACTGGGCCACAATTTGATGGACCACACCTATAAAGTGGGCGCTATGGGCAGTATCGATGGTTTTGACGACAAATACTATTCGGGAAGAAGGCCCAACGGGATCTATATTCCCCGCTATGTGAACCTCGATGAAAAGACCAAAACCGATGCCTTTGTCCGTGGATTCGGATTTCAAGGCGGTGCAGGGCGATCCAATTGGGGCTCAGGGGTGAATTCGGCCGATTTTGGAGGTGAATTCAAGGAGAAGTTGTTCAAACCGGGCCCATGGGGCTTTTTCATTACCGGCTTTGCGGAATGTTTGCCCTATCATGAGAACCAGGTAACCCTTAACCAAGAGGTAAAGGACAAATGGGGATTGCCCACCTTGAACATAGACTGTGAGTTCAAAGACAATGAACTGGCGATGAACCGGCAGATCAAGGCCGATGCCCAGGAAATGCTCGAGAAAGCTGGCTTCAAGGACATTCTGGCTTTTGACAATCAAAGTCCACCAGGGCACGGTATCCATGAAATGGGTACGGCAAGGATGGGCAGGGCCCCTAAATCCTCCGTCCTGAACGGATTTAATCAGGTACATGCGGCCAAGAACGTTTTTGTGACCGACGGGGCCTGCATGACCTCATCGTCCTGTGTGAACCCATCCTTGACCTATATGGCGCTCACCGCAAGGGCAGCCAACCATGCCGTGGAACAATTAAAAAAACAAAACATATAGCTATGGAACGGAGAAAGGCCATTAAGAATACCGCTTTGTTCATCGGTGCCACACTTTCGAGTTCGGCCCTCAGCAGTTTGATGCAATCCTGCCAACAGCAGGACAGGCTCTCGTGGACCCCCTTATTTTTCAGCGAAGATCAGGCCCTGGTGGTATCGGAACTGGCAGAAACCATTTTGCCAAAAACCGAAACGCCCGGAGCCAAGGATCTGAACGTTGATATTTTTGTCGACTTGATGTGCAAAAAATACCTAGGCCCCGTAGACCAGGCACATGTGATGAAAGGGTACGATCAATTTACCAGCATTTGTGATGCACTTCACACCAAGTCGTTTGTTGATATGGATTCTTCTGAGCGGGCCAAAGTGATCGAGCGGATGGAACAGGACTCCAACCGTTTCAATCCGAGTATTTGGGGAAGTCCTCTTGGAATACAGGAACCGCTCGACTTTTATAGAAGAATCAAGCAGTTTACGCTCATGGGCTATTATACTTCGGAAGACATCGGTAAAAATGTGCTGAAGTTCGATCCCATTCCGGGAGCCTTCCATGCCTGCATTCCGTATACGGGGGACAATGCATGGACCATCTGAGAGGTTGACCTCCAAAGCAGTTTAAAAAAAGTAAAGAAGGTGGAAATGAATCAGTTCGTGATCCGCTGGAGCGCCAATTCGGTATCTGATGCAACGGGCTGCTTCAAGATGTGGAAATCAAATCTGCACCCTTCGGTATAGTCGGCGTCGACCTCGATGTTACCGCCCATCTTATCGATCAAATTCTTTACCGTGGCCAGTCCGATGCCATTGCCCTTTATGCCGAATTTGTCGGTTAGGGCTAACGTTTTGAAGATTTGAAAAATAGATTCGTGCTCTTCGGCCGGTATTCCCGGGCCATTATCTTGAACATAAAATTCGTAACGGTCCTCGTTTTCGGTAATGCCGATTTCAATTTCTACCATTTTTTTATCACAGTATTTGATGGCATTGCCCACTAGGTTGATCATAATTTGATCCAGAGCCGTCTTGTTGGTATGGATACTGCACAGTTTTGATCGAATCGTCAAATTGAGGGATTGGTCATATGAAAATAGCCCATGGATCTCTTTTCCGAACGATTCCAAATCGATATGAGATATGTTTTCCTGAATGAAGGTACTACTTTTACTGTGCGATAATAGACCATCTATGAGTCCTCTAAGTCTGTTGGAGGCACTGTGGATGAACGATAACATGGTCCTGCCATCTTCGTCCATTGCCGGCCCATAAAACTCTGTCAGCAATTCCGCCGTACTCGTAATATTGTTCAATGGCGATTTTAGATCGTGCGCGGCTACATGGGCAAAACGCTCCAATGCCGCATTTTTATCGAAAAGCGCCTGTATCGATAGGTTGAGCAATTCGTTTTTCCTTCGAAGCTGCAAAATATTCATCACCTGCTTCGCAAGTGATCTGAGAGAGTTCCGCTGTCTCTGGCTCAAGGACCTGGGTTCATGGTCGATTACGCATAAAGTGCCCAAAGGGAGCCCATTGGCGTCGCAAAGCGGTATCCCGGCATAAAATATGACCCGGGGCTCTCCAATGACCAAGGGATTATCTCTAAAACGTTCATCATTTCTTGAATCCTGGACGACAAAAATGTCTTCCTCAGCATTGATGGCATGGGCGCAGAATGCATATTCTTTTGGGGTCTCCGAAACGTCAAGTCCGTGGTGTGATTTGAACCATTGCCTGTCCTTGTCCAACAGACTTACCAAAGAAATCGGGGTTCCGCATATTTCTGCGGCCAGGGCTGTGAGGTTATCGTAGTCTTCTTCGGGTAGGGTATCCAAAATCGAAAAGGAATCCAAAGCGGCCAATCGCTCTGTTTCCTTGTCATGGTTTTTAGGAGAAATCATAAGGGTCACTGTTTAATTGTAGGTACCAATGGCCATTAAGTTAACCCATATTACATACCGTTTGGACGGAACTAAAACGCAGTAAATTGAGGAATAGTATTCCATGTCCGGAAAAAAAGGAAAGGAAAGGGCTCCGGTTTAGGCCCCCTTTCCTGACATCATGACAAGGGCTCTGACCAAGATGTTGCTATCTTATGGCCACTACTCCTGAAAAAGCCTGCTAATTCATGGCCTGTTGGTCTTGTTTGAGACTGGAGAGGTATTCGATAAGATCGCGAAGTTCCCGTTTGGAAATCATCAAGCCCATAGCGGGCATTGCCGATGGCATATTCTCCCTTTTTTGGATTCGGGAAACGGCAATTTCCATAGGTTCGGCATCGGAAGTGCGGATCAACATGGCGTCTTTGGTTTCCTCTTCCAGAATACCGGTTACCTGTTGGCCATCTTTGAGCGTGATTACCACGGTGCCATATCCTGGTGCCAAACGTGCACCCGGTTCGATCAGGGATTCCAAAATTTGCTCCCGTGTTAGAATGGCCCCTATATCATCCAAGGGCGGGCCCACTTTTCCGCCGGCACCGGCTACTGCATGGCAGCGCACACATTGGGCGGTAGGATTGTTCGTAAAAACGCCCCTGCCCTGCCACCATCTGCCGCCATATAGGGTTTCCTGATATGCGTCAACGGTATGTCCGCCACTTTTGAGCTGGCCCAATTGTGCGATGAGGTCCTCGGATTTTGAAGCCTCGACCGCCTCGATCAAGTCGAGTATCACATTTGGTGAAAGTTGGCTTTGTTTTCCTTTTTGAATCAGATTTTTTAATATCGGTTCGCTTTTGGCAAGGGGCATGTCTCCCAAAACGCCAAGCATACGTTGTTGTTCCCCGCCTGAACCCGTTTTGAAAAAGGCATCGACAAGGACGGGCAATTGTGAATCGGGAATTTCCAATTTGCCCAGCAGGCCCACCGCGGTTTCGCGTACTTCTTGTGACGGATCGCGCATCCCGAGATTCAGGGCATCATTGACCTTCTCTTTTTCCAGTGCCCCCAATGCTTCCAGCATGGCGGCCCTTACCGATGGATCGGCATTTTTTCGCATGATATCCAGCAGCTCCCTGTTATGGTTGTCGATTCCCAGGGCGGCCAGGGTTTTCGACACCCCGATCAGCAGGTCGGGATCCTTTTCCTTCAGGAATGTGGGTATTTCATGTTCCATTTTAGATTTGATCATGGTCGAATCCCTATGCACTTCGCCCCTAAAACGACCATCGACCCTATCCAAAACGGAGGGGTTCGCCCAGTTGGCCATGGCGGCCAATGCTTCACCCCTGAGGTTATTGGGCACATCGGTACGTTTGGAGAAGGCGATCAGGTTGTCCAGTTCTTGATCTCCACCTACACGAAGTGCCGCATTGATGGCTCGACGGAGCAGGGGTTCGGAAGTTAAATTGCTTGCCGTCAACATGCCAGCAAGGGCTGGCATTGCTTCCGGAATAGACCAGTCATCATTGATGGCCCTTGCGGCTTCCGCTGCGATATATTCGTCTTGATCTTGTAAAAAAAGCGCCACCTCCGGATGTTGCATGCGCCTCAGCACCAAAACGGCCGCCAATCTTAGACTCCTGTTGGGGTCGTACGCAAGGGCAATCAATGGTTCTGATTTGCCGATTCGGGATAAAGCCAAGACAGCGGCATGCCTTAGATAAAGGTCTTCATCGTTATTGGCCGCCAACAGGTCCAGTAAGGGTTCGAATGCAGGTTCGAAAGCCATACGGCCCAAAGCCTGTGCGGCATAGAATTTGACCCGATCGTTTTCATTTTTGAGCAAGGCCAGCAATAAAGCCGCGGCCTTATTGTATTTCACATCGCCCATTACCTTGATGGCCTGGGCCACGATTTCGGGATCTTCGTCCTCAAGCAGATCCAGCAGCGGTTCGGCCTTATCCAGATCGTTTGCGGCGATTTGTCCAATGCCCCATATGGCATGTATCCTGGCAAATTGATTATTTTCTTCCTTCAGCACTTTCTTCATGGCACGATAGCCCCAAAAGGTACGGGTGGCCAGCTCGAACTGTGCCTTTTTTCGTATGCGCATATCGGTGTAACCCAAGAGGGCGACCAATTCGTCGTTGCTCTGGTCGGTATAATCGAGTGTCATCAGTTGCTGGGTTTTTTCTCTTTCGATTTCCAGGTCATTTTTATCGGGCGTTACATCGAGTTTCCAGATCCTTCCATAATTTTTTGTTCCCCACCCGTTCACCCAATCGGCAAGATAGAGCGCCCCATCGGGTCCGAATTGGATTCCTGTGGGCAGCACCCCGCTCAACACGTCCACCTCATTGTCCAATTCAAAAGAAGCGCCTTTGGGCCTTAGTCCGAATGACCAGATATGCGACCTTGAAGGATCCCCGACAAATTCGACCAAAAAGAATTTGTCGATCCACTCCGAACCCAAGGCCGTGCCCGGATTGAAGGCCATTCCGGTAGGACCGTTGTGGTAATTGGTGATGGGTGGAATAAAATAAGCGGCCTGTCCCTCCCATCTGGGAACGTACATCTTTTCATCCATCCAAACGTTGTAGCCGTTGTTCTTGGGATCGGTATACTTCCCATATTGCCAGTTCGAACGCCAGCCGGCATCAGATCCTTCGACTATATGCACCAAGCGTTCGCTTTCTCCGGCGTGGTCGCCGTCGTTGTCTGAAGAAATGATGTTCCCATAGGCATCGAACACAAATTCATGGGTGTTTCTCAAACCCCTGGCGAAAACCTCAAAATTGCTGCCGTCGGGATTACATCGAACAATAACACCTTGGTTGGGGTATTTATGGTTGGTACCGTCGAGGGTGGTAATGTTGGCGCCAATATCGCCTATGCCCCAATAGATCTTCCCATCTGGTCCCTCAATGGCGCCCGACATGCCATGGCCACCAAAACCGATATGCACCGCGAAACCATGTGCAAGGGAGGTTTTTTCATCGAGAACCCCATCGCCGTTCGTATCCCAAAGGCGCCACATATCTGGGCCCACGCCCACAAAAACATCCTCTTTGCGCACCAAAAGCGCCCCGGCCACATCGGTCACTTCCTCGTTGAAATCTTCCAATATTCTTGTGGAAATATCGGCCATACCATCTTTATTGGTATCCTCCAATTTCCAAACTTCGTCTTTCTCCACCGTTAAATCGTGCCAATCGTGGATGCTGTCGTTGTTCAGGTCGGGAAGCCAGGTGTTCTCCTCGCTCAAATCAGGGGCAAAGGTCGCCCTCAAAAAGGCGCGGCGGTCTTCCACCGATTGCAGGGCGATCGAAGGGGTCATCCATTGGCGATAGCCACGGATGTCGAATTCTGAATTTTTGGAACGATTGGTCCGGGTCAGGTAAATGTTACCGGCATCATCGATCTGCATGGCGATGGGGTCTGGCGCCAGGGAGTCGGTGGCCCATAGACTGAGCTCCAGTCCGTCCGCAATTCTTGCGGTGATCCGTTCCCGTATTTCCTTTGCCTTGGCAACA
>JBATHI010000259.1:0-4229 GCA_049666645.1 Flavobacteriaceae bacterium
GAAGTGGACTATACCTATGGCCCGAAAGGGTATCCCCTAACCGCCTCCATCAAAAGATATGTCAGCGGCAGTTCCTTCATTGAGGCAGAAATCAGCTATTCCTACGCCAATTAAACCAGGCCATGGCCATCAACACGAATACGGTTTCCCCGATGGCGTACCACATATATTTTAAGGGCTTTTTGTCATCTGCTGGCTTTTTACGGATTTTTCTAAAAAAGTTGATCATGGAAAGGGTGTGGTAGGTTGGCCCGCCCAAGATAATGAATTTTGCCGCGTCGGGGCCGGCCCGATGGACAGCACAATGGTGCCGATCAACCCATCCTTCCAAAGATGCGCCTTTCCGTGAAATCAACCCTTTTTTCGACCAAATCACCGCGAGAAACCATCGACCGATAAAATATTGCGTTTTGCCCAAATTAAAAACCGGTTACGGCCCCAAGGCCTACATTGGCCCTGTAATGCTATAAATCCCCGAATTATGAAAGCAAGACTTGATGTCATCGAAATGGGCCGTTTTTTGATTTGTCTGGGCATCGCCTGGATCGCTTGGTTCTGCAAGTTTCACACCGGATCGATTTTTTAGCACAACCTTTTACGACTTCTTTTTAGCAAAGGCACATCGCGATAGACCACGATTCAGCGTGGGTTCCGTTCCGCCTCGATCTCTTCTGCGATCCTTTGGTTCACGTTTACATTTGCCTTGGCCCCCTCGAACACGAAGATCGTGGTGCCCCGTTCGCGGGCGTAAGGGTCGGTGATGGAGTCGTAAATGCTCGAGGCCTCGAAAAAGGGGCTCGTTTCGGCGAACTCTTCTTCGCGTTCCTCTTTGTACTTCACCCGTATCAGGTTCACGTATTGGGGTTTTAGGTCGAACCAGTTCACATAGTCGGCATTGAAGGAGACCGCTTGGATGCCCTTTTCGCCATAATAGTTAATGGCCCCGGCCTGCCCATAGTTGTCGCAGAGCACCAGGGTTTGGTCGGTATTCGGGAGGGCGGCATAGGCAGCATCGACCTTGGCGGCCAGTTCGCGCCAACCGCGCATATCGGCAAAATCCTGGGGCAGGGCATGGTCTTGCCCGTCTTCCCAGCGCAACAGGCCGTACTTTTGGTATAACTCGGGATGGGCGACGATATAGGCCGGACTTCGATTGGGGAAAGCGATCAGGGAGATGGGCCAAAACACCAAGATCGGCAAGGCGACGATCACGGGCCGCAGATACCGTTTCCAGCCGCTGTTCAGCAGCGTGGACAGGTACACGGCCCCAAAGGCGATATAGATGGGATAGAGCCCTATGGCATAATAGCTCTTGGCCCGCAGGTATACAAAAGCGGCCAGGGTAAAGAGGAGGGCCAAGAAAAAGAATCTGAACTTCTTGAAGGGGGCATGGAACAACAAGGCGGCCCAACCCAGGAGGATCAGCAGGATAGAGCCCGTAAAAAAGAGCAGCTGTTCCAGCAGAAAACTGGTGCGATCGATGTTCACCAACTGGGTCCGGGCCAGTTCGCGCATATGGCGCACCACCGGAAAATTTTCTTGGTACTGCCAGATCAGGTTGGGCAGGATCAGCAAGAGCGCCAGCCCCATGGCCCGGTAAAGCTTTTTATCGGCAAAGATGCTGCGCTGTTGGGTGAGCAACAAAGCGGGCAAGAGGCCGATCAGCGCAAAGCCGATGTTGTACTTGTTCAGAAAACCGACCGCAAAGACGATAGCGGCCCAATAGAGCCATTGCGGTTTTTCGTCTTGAAAGTACTTGACAAGGAAAAAGAAGAGGCTTACCCAACAGAGGATGTCCAACGAATTGGGCTGGTAGAGGATGTTGAGCCTGAGGAGGGCAGAGAAGAGCACGCACACGGCCCCCAGGACCTGCGCAAATAGGTCGCCTTTGAGGGCCTCGATGGTCTTCCAGACCACCAGCAGCGTAAGGGCCCCAAAGAGGGCCGGGAAAAACTTCACCCAAAACACGCCCTTGCCCAACAAGAGCACGATCGCCGATATCCAGGCCGTTAAAGGCGGCACGGAGGCATAGCCCCAGGCGAGGTGGTTCCCTTGGTCGATATACAGGTATTCATCGCGGTGCAGCTCGTATTCCGGCCCGATGAGCAGATATTGCAACACGAACTTCAGCAACAGAAAGCCGAAAAGGATCCATGTGTTTTTGGTCATGGCCGCTTATGGTTATTTTTGGTCGTCGAACCCTATATGGGGGGCACGGGGCAAGCTTGCCCGAAGATAGGGATAAACAGGAAAACCGGAAAGCCGTTGGGCCCCGTTTTTTGGAAGGGGATTTTTTTTGGGGGGAAGGGTCAGGATCGGGGCGAACTGCCTTTCAATTCGGTTTGGGTTCTGTTGGCCAAAGTATTATGGTTTGATCCAGATCCGTAAAACTTGTCAAAGATCAAACAGGCGGTAAGATCTCCGGTCACATTAACCGTGGTTCTGAACATTCCCAAAATACGGTCTATACCAATAATAACAATAAGTCCATCCACGGGGATTCCGGCACTTTGCAATACCGATGCAAGAATAATGACACCACCCCCAGGAATGGCAGGGGTGCCTATGGAGGCAGCTACCACGGTAGTCGTAATCAATATCAAGTTGATCACGGACAATTCCATGCCATAGGCCTGTGCCATAAATAGCGTCGTTACACACTGAAATAAGGCCGTTCCGTCCATGTTGATCGTAGCCCCGACCGGAATAACAAAATCACTGATGTTTGAGGATACCCCTAATTGTTCATCCGCCGTTTTCATGGAAAGGGGCATCACGGCTGCGGAACTGGCGGTAGAAAATGCCAAAAGTTGTGGTTCCCGGATCGCCCGCAGGAACGCAAAGGGATTTTTCTTGGCGACGCCCACGACCAGCAACAAATAGAATAGCATCAATAGTATCAGCCCCCCTACCACTACTGCCATATAGTAGCCCAGCCCCAGGAATATGGCAATACCTGTTCTGGACAACAAGGCCGCCATTAATCCAAAGACGGCATACGGCACCAGCATCATGGCCCATGATACCACGATCATACAAATTTTCTGAATGGCTTCTGAAAAACGGATGATAGGCCTCGCCGTTTCATCACGGAGTTGGGTAATTGCCACACCGATCAGGATGGTGAAAATGACGACACCCAGCATTTCTCCTGTCAAGATAGACTCCAGCGGATTATTGGGGATGAGGTTCGAAATGGCATTTGGAATGTTCTCCAATAGGTTGGCTGGTTCATTCGATATGGCTTGTTCTTCACTACTATTTGGAAATCCCCCAAGCCTGAAGAAATATTGGCCGGGTTTCAAAACAAGCGTGATGGCTACGCCTATGATGATGGCAATGGCCGTAGTGAAAATGAAATAGAGCAAGAGCCATAGTCCAAAGGATTTAAGGTTCTCCGATGTGTTGCTCACAATTCCCGTAATAATGGAGGTAATGATCAATGGGATCATGATCATTTGAACCAGTCGCATAAATATTTGACCCGGCAGGTCGAGCCAGTCGGCTAGGCGCGAACTAAAACCCTCCGAAAGCAACCCTGCCGATGGATTAAGGAGAACGCCCAGCGCCGCCCCCAGAACCAGCCCGATGATTACCTTGAGCCACAAGCGACCTTTGATAAGGCGATCAAGATGGATGGATAACGTATTAAGGGGCTTGATTTCCAGCATGGTGTATTTGAAGTATGTTTTGACAACAATTGGATATGGTGATTTTGGCCATCCCTTTAATAACACTAAAATAAAATTCATTCTGGTCCATGGCAATGGCAAATGCACTTACGGTTCAGGAATCCAAAAAAGGGGGAGCACTAAAGTATACAAAACCCGTCAAGTTAAAAACCTGTTGTCAGTGGCTTTTTTCTGTCCTTGCACGATTTCTGTTGGGGCTGGGGCAAATTCAGAAAGATTTTGGGGATGGTGTGCACATATACCCGTATTCAACGTAAGGCCACAAAAAGTTGCGATTTTATTTTCCAGCTGCCTGACACCTTGGTCCACATGGCCGAATAGTTGCCCCCGACCACCGCATCGGGGCCTTTTTCCGGGTCGTGGCCGTTCCAGGTCCCGGTTTCCCAGGCCAGGCCCAGCCCTTCGTTGACGAGGATTTCCTCAGGGGTGCGGATCCCGTACATTTTGCTCGGCCCGCCCCCCGAAATATAGGCTTTTAAGGCTTCTTTCCCGACCAACAGGGTACCGTTTCCGGTGGTGGTCAGGACGTCATCGGTC
>JBATHI010000260.1:0-3942 GCA_049666645.1 Flavobacteriaceae bacterium
TGGCGGTAACCCCGACACTTTTGGTTTCCTATGGCGGGCCTTGGGCCGAAAACTACTATTATTCCACTGAGAACGTTTGGGGGGATGCCAAACTCCAGTATTTCACGCCCTACGACGAACTGGCCGGAAAGAGCAGAAGAAGGCCGGGTTGGTTTATGGATGAGGAACACATATTTAAAAAACATGCCGAATTCATGACCGATCTCGTTGAGGCCGGCGGATTGGCGGGTATCGGAAGCCACGGGCAGTTACAGGGTCTGGGTTTTCACTGGGAACTTTGGTCGGTGGCCAGTGCCGGGATGAAAAACCACGACGCCATTAGGGTGGCCACCATCATCGGGGCAGAGGCCATCGGTTTGGATGGGGATCTGGGCAGTCTGGAAGTCGGAAAACTTGCAGATATCCTGATACTTGACAAGAACCCGCTCGATGATTTGCGTAATACGACAGCACTGACCCATGTTATCAAAAATGGTACGGTATACGATGCCAACACCCTTGATGAGGTTTGGCCGGTAACCCAAAAAGCGGCACCTTTCAATTGGCAAACCAAAAAGCCCAATGGCATACCGGGAACGAAAAAGTAGCGCTAAAAATCAAAGCCAAAAAAGAGCCCTGAAGAGGCTCTTTTTTGTTTCCCATTTTTAGTTTGGTAATTTCATCGAATGCACAGCGCATTGGCGATGTCTGACCAATCGTTTCCTATTATTTGGAGGTTTCCCTGATGAATTCAGAAACGTCTGCCTTGAATTGTTCCAAGGAAGGTTGGTGGGTGTACATCATATGTCCCGCTTCGTAATATTTCATAATGATATTGTTGCGAACGGCTTCGGTCAGTCCCAGATGATCGATGCTGTGTTCCACGCCATAAAAAACAGTGGCGATGTCGTAAATTCCGTTCAAAATTAGGACCTTCATATTGGGATCTCTCGAAAGCGCCTCCGCCAGGTCTATTCCGGTATTGATGGCCGATTGCGTGCCCCAGTCTTCGTTGCCCTCATGTTTCCAATCCCATTTAAAACCTTCCCTGCGACCCGCGGTGATCATATACATCTGATCTTTACCCACTTTCAAGTCGCCGTGATAATAGTCTAAAAAGCCGGCGATATAGGCGGGCGAGATGGAGGTGCTTTGGGGGTCGTGACTGCCTTCCTGCGAAAGCAGGTCTTGGTTGATGCCCGTAAACCTTGAATCGAGACGGCCCACGATCTGGGCCTCATCCCTTAGAAATTCCGCAAAAAACTCACTGGCGGTCACCCGCAGATTGGCTTTTATCCAATATTCGGGGTCGGTGCCGGTGTGGTTTGCCAGTGCCTCGGCCACCTCTTTCTTTTTATCGGCCGATAGTCGATCGCCCTGAAAAAGCGCCGGGGCATATACCCCTTCGGTAAAAGCGCGGACCTGGTCTAAAAAAGCATAGACGTCTTCAGGTTTATCTTTGACCTTGTTGTGGTACCAGGCCGTTGCGGCATAGGTCGGAAGATGCACAATGTAGGGCAGGTCGTCGTTCGGGGGGAACAACAGGGTGCGCAGATCGAAAACCGCCGAAACCATGATCACCCCATTCATGGCAATGCCCTGATCGAGCAATTTGTTCATCAATCCGGCATTTCTAAAAGTGCCATAGCTTTCGCCCAAAAGGTATTTCGGACTGTTCATACGGTCTTCGGCAATCAGAAATTGGGTGATGAACAAGGAGAGGCTGCGAATATCCTGATCGACGCCCCAAAAATCCTTGAACTGGGCTTTGCCCATCGGGACGCTCAAGCCTGTGCCCACGGGATCGATCATCACCAGGTCGGCCACATCAAGGATCGAAAAATTGTTGTTCACTATGCTGTAGGGTGCCCCTGGCGTGGGTTCCGGGTCGTTCACCACGATCTTTTTGGGTCCCAGTACGCCCATATGGAGCCAAAAGGAGGAGGAGCCCGGTCCACCGTTGTATGCAAAGACAATCGGTCTTCTTTGGGTGGCAACGCCTTTTCTTTCTCCTCTTGAATAGAAAGTGAATCCCATCAGGGCAATGGCTTTGTTGTTTTCGTCACGTACCTCAAAGGTGCCGGCCTTGGCGGTGAGGTATATGACATTGCCTTTGATGTTGACACTTTGCATGGTCGTTGATACCGTGGCTTTGGGTATGGTGTCGTTTGCCTGCTGGGCCCCCAAAGTTGAGCAAAGCAAAAAGGCCAGCAATAGGTATGTTGCTTTCATTTTCAGCGTTTTATGGTTCAAAAATCTTCTTATTATTATGGACTCAATCTTTTTTGATTTCCTTGTAGGAATATTTGCTTTTTTTCCAATCGATCAGGGGCGAGGGATAGTACTTTACATCCATACGGTCAAGATAGGGGGCCTGGTTGCCCAAACGTACCTTATATCCTTCCCAATCGCGGTTTTCCTTGGTCGTCCAGCTCAATTCGGAATATCCTATGGCTCGGGGGAAAGCCAAATATTCGAGTTCATCCAGAGTGCTGATGGTCTCTGACCACAAGGGGGCTTCAACCCCAAGAATGTTTTTCATGGGAATGCCTTCGTATTCTTCCGGGGTCCAAACATAAGCGGTATCGACCGGGATGTATGCCGCCCAATGAAGTCCGTGTTTCGACAGGGTATCGTATTGCATATCAAGGTAGGCCTTTTTGGCCGGGGAAAGGATCACTTTCATTCCTTTCGCGACGGCTTTTTCGGCGTTCGCCTTGCTTGACCAGAATTGGGCTATACTGGTCGAATCGAGTTCTGCCTGGGCCACCTCGTCCCAGCCGATCATGCGTTTTCCATGCTTTTTGACGATTTTGGAAACCCTTTCCACAAAATAGATATAGTCGTTCTTTTTGGTCACATGGCTTTCGTCGCCACCGATGTGAAAGTAGGGGCCAGGGGTAATTTCGGAAATTTCCCGGACCACGTCATCGATGAAGGCATATACCGTATCTTTTCGGGTATCGAAGGTGCTGAAGCCCACATGGGTTCCTTCATAAAGTTCCACTTTTTTGCCGTTGCCGTTCAGGATGGGATAGGACGCCGAGGCCGCATTGGTATGGCCCGGCATATCAATTTCAGGTACTATGGTGATATAGTGCTTGGCGGCATAGGCCACAATTTCTTTATAGTCTTCCTGGGTATAAAATCCTCCGGCTTCTCCCCCCACTTCGGTACTGCCTCCGATTTCGGTAAGCTTCGGCCAAGATTTGATCTCGATGCGCCAGCCCTGGTCGTCGGAAAGATGCAGGTGCAGAATGTTGTATTTATAGTAGGCAAGAAGATCGATATACTTTTTAACATCGGCAACACTGAAAAAATGCCGGGCCACGTCGAGCATCGATCCCCGGTATTCGAATGAAGGACTATCGGTAATTTTTCCGGTAGCCAGGGGCCATACCTTGTAAGCGGCCAAAGTGTCGTTGCTTTCATTCGGAATTAGTTGTTGCAAGGTTTGTATGCCCCGAAATGCACCGGTGGCGGTGTTCGAATTCAGGATAACGGAATCTTGGGTGATGTACAATTGATAGGCCTCGGGCGCATTGATCTCCAGGCTATCGGATTGATTGATATAAATGACGCCTTCCTGGTTTTCTTTGGCAGCGCCATTGACCGGAAGCTCCAAATCGGTTTTCCATTTGATTTTTTCGGCCAAAAAGTTTCCAACTTCCTCAAAACCTGCAGCGTTTTCCGAAGTATAGATCGCAGTGAACCGGTCAAGGGCAAAAGCACTTTCAGTGGCGATGACCTTGAGCGGTTTTGGAATCAGGTCTTCGGCGGCCAAATCGGTCTTGGGCAAGGTTAGTACTCTTTTCATTTTTTCTTGTTGACAGGATAAACCAAAGGTCAGAAGAGCCATGAATACGAAACTTCGCACCAAATTAGATCGCAAGTGTTTTCTCCCAAGTTGGGCGATTGATTGAAACGTAAAACCGGATTTATGTGTAGATGTCATAGGTACTG
>JBATHI010000261.1:0-2238 GCA_049666645.1 Flavobacteriaceae bacterium
AGCGGTCACGTCAATGCCGCCTGCACAGCCAATATCGAGTTCGTCGTCTTCTTCCGTATCGAGATTCAAGAGTATCTCACCTTTGAGGATTCCGCTTTGCAGTCCCATCACCCCGGTCATCCCGGTCTCTTCATCTATGGTGAACAGGGCTTCCAAGGGGGGATGTGGGATTTTCGAACTTTCCAGCAATGCCATTATGGCAGCAACTCCCAGACCATTGTCGGCCCCCAGGGTCGTGCCTTTGGCCTTCACCCAATCGCCATCGACGACCATTTCGATGCCCTGGGTCTCAAAATCGAATCGGGTATCGTTGTTTTTTTGGTGCACCATATCCAAATGTGATTGCAAGGTGACCATCTTTCGGTCTTCCATCCCCACACTGGCCGGTTTTCTGATAATGACATTGCCCACCCGATCTTTCACGGTTTCCAAATGGAGTGACCGGCCGAAATCGAGCATGAACTGTATGATTTTATCTTCTTTCTTGGAGGGTCGTGGGACGGCATTGAGATCGGCAAATTTGTTCCAAACGGAGGTGGGGTGCAATTCCCGTAAAGTTTCGGTCATGAAGTATTAACTTTTTCCAAAAATAGGGATTGAAAAATTAGCTTGGTCGGATTTTCTCTATTTTTGACACAATGGATCAAAAATTAAAAAATTGCATTGCCATTAGCCTTCTTCCCCAGATTATCTTGGTAAAATGGATGGGGCAATATCCCGAGTGGGTCGAACGGTATTACAGTATGGGCCTTTATCCCAAGATCAGCATATTTTTTAGGTTTCTTTATGGGTGGGTCCCCTTCTCCGTGGGCGAGATCGTTTATAGCCTGCTCATAGTTTTGGCCCTATTATATGTTTATCAACAGCGCCGCCAAATCAAGTCGAAACCCATTATCTTTTTCCGGAACGCGGCCATGTTGTTCGCCGTGTTCTACTTCACCTTCCACTTGCTTTGGGGCCTCAACTATTACCGGGAACCTTTGGCCCAGCATTTGGCCATCCGCGACTCCGTCACCAAAACCGAAGTCCTGGAATTCACCAAAAAGCTGATTATCAAAACCAATGAAATCCAATTCAAGATCACCGGCGATACGGCTGCCATAGTACAGGTGCCCTACGGAAGGAAGGCCATAATCGAGAAAACCGTGGCGGGTTATGGGCAACTCGAAAAACAATATCCATTTTTGAAATACCGTCGACCGAGCATCAAAAAATCGATGTACAGCACCTTCAGCACCTATCTTGGCATTGGCGGCTATCTCAATCCTTTCACAAACGAGGCACAGGTAAACGCACTCACCCCCCTTTTTCGTTTTCCCGTGGTCGTGGGCCATGAGGTCGGCCACCAAGTTGGCTATTCCGCTGAAAACGAGTCCAACTTGATCGGCTATTTGGTGACCATGAAAAACGATGACCCCTATTTCCAATATTCGGCATATGCCTTTGGATTGAGCCATTGCCTGATGGCCATCGCACGGGTAGACCAACCGGAATTCGAACTTTTGTATGCCATGTTGAACGAGGGTACCAAAAAAAACTATAGGGAACTCAATGCCTTCTATGCCCAATACGAAAATCCGATCGAACCCTTGTTCCAGTCGATGTTCAATACCTTCCTTAAGGCCAACAACCAGCCCGATGGGGTACAGAGTTATGGCAAGGTGGTGCACCTGATGGTTGCCTATCATTTAAAGCACCCCATTTAAGGTACATCAATCAATGAAAACCCACCAAACCGGACTATGGAAGCGATATATGGGAAAATATAACGGAAAATAGTCTGAAATAGGCTGGTGATCATAAGGGTCCTAGGTCGTCGCGGCGCAGCCCTAGGTTAAAACAGCTCCAGGCCGTTTTTGAAAAGAACCCGTAACCCGACCATAAATACCAACAAGGCGGTAACCCTTTTGATGCCATTGGGGGATAGCCTTTTTAAGCTGATGCGGATGCCCAGTTGCCCTCCTAGAAAAACCGCACTGACCAGAGCCAAGGTTTCTATGGGCGGCAGTTCCAAGGTATTCGCGCAAATGAGTCCCCCAAGTCCGGAAATCGAGTTGACCAAGATAAAAAAACTGGCCAAGGCCGCAATTTTTATCGATTTGTCCCATCGCATATGGTTCAATACCGGGGCCAAAAAAATGCCGCCACCGATACCAACCAGGCCCGATAGGAGTCCGATGCCGGCCCCGATCGTGTAACTGAGGTATTTCGGATATACCTTCACCCTTTCCATGGTAT
>JBATHI010000262.1:0-11318 GCA_049666645.1 Flavobacteriaceae bacterium
GCATCCTGTCGACGATAGCGCCGCCCGACCGCATCTTTTTCGTCATAGACCACATTGAATTCCCATTTTAAGTCCTCCACAATCTTTTCGGCCACTTCCGGCAGGCCATCCTTTTTCACCAAGGGAAAGACAGCTGCCTTGGTCGGGGCCAGTACGGCAGGAAGTTGTAGCACTGTTCTTGTGGTACCATTCTCCAATTCCTCATCCTTGAGGGAATGTGAAAAGATGGCCAGGAACATGCGATCTAAACCGATGGAGGTCTCCACTACATAGGGAACGTAGCTCTCGTTTATTTCAGAATCGAAGTAGTGCAACTTTTTGCCGGAGTATTTTTCGTGGGCTGCCAAGTCGAAGTCGGTACGCGAGTGGATACCTTCGAGTTCCTTGAAACCGAAAGGAAACCTGAATTCTATATCTGCAGCCGCATCGGCGTAATGTGCCAGTTTCTCATGATCGTGAAAACGGTAATTTTCTGCCCCGATACCCAGGGATAAATGCCATTTCATCCGGTTCTGCTTCCATTGTGCATACCATTCCTTTTGGGTGCCGGGTCTCACGAAAAATTGCATTTCCATCTGCTCGAACTCCCGCATCCTAAAAATGAACTGTCTTGCAACGATTTCATTTCTAAAGGCCTTTCCGGTTTGCGCGATGCCAAATGGGATTTTCAATCTTCCCGTTTTCTGTACATTCAAAAAGTTCACGAAAATGCCCTGGGCGGTCTCCGGTCTCAAATAAAGATCCATGGCATTGTCGGCGGAAGCGCCCAATTTGGTGCCGAACATCAGGTTGAACTGTTTTACTTCTGTCCAGTTTTTTGAACCGGAAACAGGACAAACGATCTCCAGTTCCTCGATGAGGCGTTTCACATCGGCCAAATCTTCCTTTTCCAACGAACGGGCCAACCTTTTTGCGATCGTATCGATATTTTCCCGATAGCCCAATACCCTGGGATTCGTGCCCAAAAACTGTGCTTGGTCAAATTCAGTGCCAAATCGCTTGGCCGCTTTATCCACTTCCTTCTCAATTTTGGCTTCAATTTTGGCGATATGATCTTCGATAAGTACATCGGCACGGTACCTTTTCTTGGAATCCTTGTTGTCGATCAGGGGGTCGTTAAAAGCATCGACATGGCCGGATGCCTTCCAGGTAGTGGGGTGCATAAAGATTGCCGCATCGATGCCCACAATGTTCTCGTTGAGCTGCACCATGGCCTTCCACCAATATTCCCGGATGTTTTTCTTGAGTTCTGCCCCGTTCTGGGCATAATCATAAACCGCACTTAACCCATCGTAGATTTCACTGGATTGAAAAACGTATCCATACTCTTTGGCATGGGACACGACTTTTTTAAAGATATCGTCTTGATTTACCATGCGGCAAAAATAGAATTTTTACCCTTAGCGCATCCCGGGAAATTTGGAAATTATTTCAATTGGAATTCTGAGGAAGACAATAGCCGTTCATCCTCGAAGACATTCAGGGTATAGGTACCCTGTTCCAAGGATCCCTGGGGGAGCGTTACGAAATCGCATACCTGTGTTTCTTCCCCATCAAAGATAAATTGCACCCGCTTGCTGTAGACGTTTCCTTGCACGGTTATCGTATTGGCATTATCCTCAATGATCCGCATTTCCGGGCTCAAGAATTGAAAATAGATCACCTTTTCGCTTCCCCTGGTAGCGGGATCCGCCGAAATGGTAGCGCATCCCCTTAATTTTTCAATGGTCGATGCTTTGGTAGTCTGTATGGGTTTGCCGCTTTTCACCCTGAAGCCGTTGCCTTGGGAGTTTTGAATTTTGAGATAACTCTTTATTTTAAGTTCCCTGTTGAGCTCAAGGATCTTTTTGCGCTGCAGGGCTTCCGCTTCCGCAAGTGACAAGCTTTTGCCCCTTAATTCCTCAATTTGTTTTTTAGATTCCTCATACTTGTCGGAAAGCAACATGTTGTTGTATTTCAAGAAGTTGTTCTTGAGCTTCAAACTATCGTTTTTGGCTTCCAGCCTCCTGAGTTCCGATTTGTATTCCCTTAAACGTTCCACGGTGAAATTGAGTCGGCCCACGGAGTCCAATAGTTGCTGAACCCGATACCTGGAGTCTTGTAATTCGATGTCATTGACCTCGTTCAGCGCAGTGAGCCTGTCGACATCGGCTTTCATAATGGTAAGATCCTTGACCAATATCGATTTTTCCTGTTCCAAATAATTGATTTGGCTCTTGGATTGCGCATAACTGTAATAAAAGGCTATTAAAATGCCCAATATTACAGCAATCATAGCAGCTAGTATGATGTTATAGTTGAATTTATTAACTTGGGCTTCCATCAAAATCGGTGAGCTTTAAGTAGGTTATTAAAACAGTAAGGTTTGTTTGGTTCCAAACTATCAAATATACTAAACGATATCAACTCCATTCTCTTGCCCAATGTGTGTTTTGGATGTAATGCACATTTATATAGAGGAGAACAACTACTGTGTACCGTTTGTCGAAACGATTTGCCATTCACCGAGTACACCTTTAACGTAGAAAATGCAGTTGACCGTATATTTTTCGGACGAACTGCAGTTAAAAAAGCAAGTTCATTCCTTTTTTACCGGAAAAACAACAAGGTGCAGCACCTGATCCACCACTTAAAATATAAAAATCAAGAGCAGATAGGCACCTTTTTGGGCAACTGGTATGGCCAAGTCCTAAAAACGGATAATGGCTTGGTCAACAAAATCGATTTGGTGGTTCCCGTACCCTTGCACCCCAAAAAATTGAAACAAAGGGGATACAACCAAGTTGCCGAATTCGCCAAACGATTGGCCTACCATCTCAATGCCGAATATTCTGACGCCCTTTTGCTGAAAACCTCAAATAATAAGACCCAGACCATAAAAGGGCGTTTGGGACGATGGCAAGAAAATAAATCCCTGTTTGCCCTATCGTCCATAGCCCCTTTTGAAAATAAGAACATCCTCTTGGTCGATGATGTGATCACCACCGGTGCCACTATGGAGCGGTGTGCCGAAACACTGCATCAAATTCCCGGCATTAACATATATATGGCAAGTATGGCGGTAGTGCCCCTAAATTGAATTCTTCGAGCCTTGTTTACGCAGCTTCTGACTCTTGAAATGCGATAGGATTATCCAAATAAATCGTTTCTTTGTCGTCATGAAGTACACCAAAATGTTAAGCCGGGCTTTGGCGGGACTCTTTCTGTCATTTATCTCCTTAGCCTTGTTACAGTGCGCCAAAAGGGGTAGCCCCACCGGAGGTCCAAAAGATGTGCAGGGACCGGTGCTGCTCAAGGCTGAGCCCGAAAACCAGACGGTCAACTTCGAGGGCAACAAAATACGGTTGTATTTTGACGAGTATATTAAGTTGGAAAAACTTCAGGAACAACTTATCGTTTCACCGCCCCTCAAATACCTGCCCCAAATTACGCCACAGGGGGGAACGGCCAAAGTCATCGAAATAACATTGAAAGATACCCTGCAAGAAAACACTACCTATACCCTGAATTTTGGGCAAAGTATCGTTGACAATAACGAAGGGAATCCGAACAGTTTTCTCACCTATGTATTTTCCACCGGGAGCTATATCGATTCATTACAACTTCAAGGCGCGGTAAAGGATGCCTTCAACAAAACGCCCGATGATTTTATCAGCGTGATGTTGTATAGTATCGACAGCACTTTCAATGACTCCACCGTTTATCGCCGACCCCCAAATTACATCACCAATACCCTCGACAGTGCCGTCATATTTAGCTTAAAGAATATCAAGGAAGGCAATTATGCGCTTTTTGCCATCAAAGATGTGGCGAAAAACAATATTTTTGATCAGAATACGGATAAGATCGGATTTGTGACCGATACCATTTCACTGCCAACCGATTCCATTTACCTGCTCAATTTATTCAGGGAAATTCCAAACTATACGGTTTCCGTTCCCAGTTTTGCCGCCAAAAACAAAATTATTTTCGGCTATTACGGCATAGGTACGGACATACTGATCAAGCCCCTTACCCCATTGCCCGACAGTGTGCGCACCATGGTGCTCAAAGAGCGGGACAAAGACAGCCTCGACTTTTGGTTGACCCCTTTTGAAGCAGATTCCATTGTTTTCACTGTGGCCAACGAGAGACTAAAAATCATAGATACCTTCACGGTCAAAACCAGGAAAGTAGGTGTAGATTCCCTGATCCTTACGCCCAATTTTAGAGGTGCTTACGGCTTTGGAGATCGATTTCATATCGCAGTGAACACACCCATTACCCAAATGGATACCACAAAGTTCGAAATCATCAACAAAGATTCAATTGCGGTGCGCTTGGGATTGACACTCGACAGTCTGGACAATAAGATCGATTTTGATTTCGAAGTTGAACCCAATGAAAAATATAGTATTGCCCTCTACCCCGGTGCAGTAACCGATTTCTTCGGAGAAACCAACGATACCCTTTCCTATACCCTGACGACCAAAAGTTTGGCCGATTTCGGAAATTTAAGGATGACCTTGGTGGGCAAGATCAGTTATCCCTTGATCGTACAACTGACCGACGAAAAGGGAAAGATTAAAAGGGAGATTATTGCCGAAGAATCTGAGGTTTTCGAATTCAATAGTTTGGAACCCGGGAAATATCTGGTACGCGTGATCTTCGATGCCAATGAAAACAAAAAATGGGATACGGGCAACTACCTCCTAAGGATACAGCCCGAAAAGGTCAGCTATTACCCAAAAGTAATTGATATGAGAGCAAATTGGGAGGTAAACGAAACTTTTACAATATTAGATTAAATCGATCCATATCATCCAGAAATTTGAGCTTGCCCCTGGTATTCTGAAGATGGTCCATACTCAGTTCCCCATAAAGGATTTCCTCTTTCTGTGAAAAAACCAAGGGTTTTCCCAAGGCATCATAAATGGCCGAATGTCCGGGATATTGCAGATTCACGCCATCCGTGCCGATCCTATTCACCCCGATACAATAGCTCATGTTCTCGATGGCTCTGGCTGCCAGAAGGATGTCCCAAGCGTGGATACGGGCTTTTGGCCAATTGGCAACATAAACCAAAACATCATAGTGCTCCACATTCCGGGCCCAGACCGGAAATCGGAGGTCATAACAGATCATCGGACAGATCTTGAAGCCCCTAAAATTGACCAATACTTTTTGTCGCCCAGACCCGTATACCTTGTTTTCCCCGGCCAGGGTAAAGGTGTGTCGCTTGTCGTACTGTTCGAAACTCCCATTGGGTTTTACAAAAAAAAGCCGATTGGTGTGTTGCCCCATTTCAAAATAAGGAAGGCTTCCCATGATGGCCGCATTCTTCTGTTTCGCGATTTCCTGCATCCAAACCAAGGTCTTTTTACCTTCGTCCACGGGTATGTTTGCAGGCGACATGCTAAAACCGGTGGTGAACATTTCCGGCAAAACGATCAAATCGACCTCTTCCGAGATGCTATCGATAATTTTTGCAAAAGCGGATCGGTTGGCCTCCGGATCTTCCCAGGTCAACCCACATTGCACCAGTGCTGTCTTTAATTTTTTATCCATGGCCTGTACTATTTTTCTGTTGGTTAATATTCCCGTTTTCCAACAGTTCGATCAGCTTGGAAAACCCTTGCATTCTTGCATGGTCCAGAGCCGAATGCCCCCTCGCATCCTTGAGCGATTTGTCGGCACCATGGGCCAGCAACATATGGGTAATTCCTTCCTGGTTGAAGGTTACGGCAAAGATGAGGCAGCTAGACCCCATAGTGTTGGTCGTATTCACATCGGCGCCCGCTTTCATCAATTTTTCAGCGATATCGGTATATCCCTTAAAGCATACCCCCATTAGAGCCGTGTTGCCGACCCCGTCTTTTTCGTCTACGCCTACTCCCTTTTCAAGCAAGAAATCCACAATATCCCCATGGTTGTAATAGGTTGCCAGGATAAGGGGGGTAGATCCCCGCTGGTCTTTCCCATCCAAAAGATCGGGATGCCGGTTGCCAAGGGTCTTTACGGTGTTTAAATCGCCCTGGCGAATGGCGTTGAAAAACGATTCCATATCCATGATCAATGATAATTATTAGTAGTTTAAAGGTACAATTAAGCTAACATTATTTGCTTTAAAACAATAGAATTCCTTTATGTAGAGATCCAAATCCCCAATCTGCATCCTGCCTCATTTGGAGAATTCATTCTTATCTTGCAGCATGGAAAGAATTCCGCTAAATGTCTTTGGACTGCCCTTACAGGTCTGTTGCCGTGACCCGCTGACGGGTTATTTTCGGGACGGCTATTGTAAAACCATGGCAGAAGACAGGGGCACCCATGTGATCTGTGCCCTGGTAACCGAGGGATTTTTGGATTATTCCAGAAAGCAGGGCAACGATCTGATTACCCCTATCCCCCAATGGCAGTTCCCCGGACTCAAGCCGGGAGACCGCTGGTGTTTGTGCATATCACGATGGTTAGAGGCTGAGAAAGCAGGAGTGGCTCCCCCGGTAATCCTCGAAGCCACCCATGAAAAAGTTCTGGAATACACCAGTCTTGAAAAGCTTGTACCCTATGCCCATGTTGGGCTTTAATTCTTACCTTTCCAAAAGCTAAGGCCCTATGAGCAATACGGACAACATGCTGAACTTACTGCATAAACTGTTCCTTTCAGAGAAGACCAAAGAAAGGAGCGAAAAGGTAATTATTTCCATTGCCATTGTCAGCTTTCTCTTGCACCTAGGACTTATTTTATTCAAGGATTTGATGCCCGGAATTCTTAGGTTCGATTCTGAGCTTTTCAACAATCCAATTGCCGCCATATATACCCCTTTTTCCTTCATCCTGGTCTATGAGGTTTACCTTTTGGTTTACTACCTTCCAAAGTCGATTTCCCTATATATCAGCAAACAATACGAAATCATCACTTTGGTAATCATCAGGCGAATATTTAAGGACCTCTCCAATCTGGACCTCAACACCAATTGGTTCGAAAATAGCTATGACCTGCAACTCACCTTTGATTTGGTGACGACCATAGTGCTCTTTGGCCTAATCCTCCTGTTCAATAAATTAAATCAGAACCGGAAAAAAGTGCGGGGAGAAACCGAGGAAAAATCTGATACCCTCGTGCGGCTCATTCGCAGGAAAAAAATCCTGGCCGTTATTCTGGTGCCAGTATTCTTGAGCCTTGCCCTCTACAGTTTTGGAACTTGGATCACAGATATCATAGGGGCCACCCATGGCGACATCGGGTCCCTTGGTGACATCAACCTGATTTTCTTCAACGAATTCTTCACCATTCTTATTTTGGCGGATGTGCTCTTATTGCTTTTCTCTTTCTTCCACACCGACCAGTTCAATGCGGTGATACGCAATTCGGGATTCATCATTTCCACCATCCTCATCAGGTTATCGTTCAGTACCACCGGGCTTATCAATGATCTGTTGGTCGTCGTGGCCGTTGTCTTTGGAGTGCTCATTCTATGGCTGAACAATAAATACTATGCCTTGGAATAAAGGACTGTTCCATTTTCATCAAAAGATCAAGGGCTGTTGTGGATACCCGGTGTAAAATCTTCCGGGGCATTTTGGGGAAGGTTGATGGTGCCTTCGGCCCCGGTATCGTTGTAAATGGTCCATTCAGAAAAGTTAAAAACCGGATTTGCTTTTTTTATTTCCGGATTTCGAACGGCCCTACCATCTTCAAATTCATGGGTTGTACCGCTCCCATCCTCACCAATGACCCCAAATAAATCGATGGTATTCCCGAAAGGATCTACCAATTCCAGGTTATCGTCTCCATTGGAATCGGCTGCTGTATTGGTGCCCACGGCCATATCGGGCACGAAACCATAAACCGATTCAAAGCCGGTCGCATTCGGCGAAATGGTCAGCGTACCGCCCGGCCCGATGGCAAAGCCCGTCAGGTCGATCGTCGAGCTAACTTCCGTATTTTCATTGGTGTACCGCCTTAATCTCCAACCTTTGAGATACAGTATAGCGTCGCCCGCATTGTAGAGTTCCACAAAACGGGCCTCCGGATTGTTGTTCGGGTCGGCCAACTCGGAAATAAAAATCCCGGACGACGTAAATTCATCGACAACATCTTCACAGCGCCCGTTGGTAAATTGAATATCGTTCAGGTCGCGAATTACCAAATAGTAGATGTTGTTATCCTTTTGAAGTATCCCGCTAATGGTCCCCTTTCCTTCAGGCAAAGGCTGTGCCTGAAAGTCGGCATATCCACTGTTCAAAAGGGAGATTTCATTATCATTGCAGTCGTTAAGCCGGCGAAGGGTTTCCACTTTTTCCTCGGCAAATGGCATTCCCAATTCCGCTGTGGCCACCTCAACATCATTTAAAACCACCAGCGTATTCAGGAACGATTCCTTGAGGCTGTCGATTTCAAGCTGTTGGGGCACAACCACCGAACCTTGTTCGCAGGCCAACACCAAATGCTCTTTTAAAACGGTATATGGCAAACGGCCCACCGAAAGGTTTCCAAAGGAATTGAAGGTACCCCCAAGTTTGAAGTTGCCCTTGCTTTTTCCCAGAAAGAGTCCCTTTAATTTGACGTATATTTTGCTGCCAACCGGATACCACAAATGTGAATCGCGCAGGTCGATTTCAACTTGCAGGCCCTCGGAAGGGGCTGTTGGCCTATCCTGAAAATGGAGTACGTTAAAAAAATTACCCGCTACATCGGAAGAAATCACATATCCCTCAATTACCAGGTCGTCCTGTATTTGAACGGTTTGGTCCCTATAGAGATTCTTCACCTCATTATAAGAGACATTGGCAAAAAGATGGCTGTCACAACCAAGCTCGGGCTGCCCAAAATGTTTATCTTTCACGCAGCCCCCGAGGCCAATCACCAAAACAATCCAGAGCGGTATTCGACCACGGTAAATCTTCTTTATCATCATGATGTTTTGATCATAAAATGGTCGTGATCGCATGTGCAAAAATTCCAATTAAAAACTCATTGCGAGGTTCAAAAAATAGGTACGCCCAAAACCATACCAATACTTGGGGGCGAAGGAGGGGCTACCACTTAAATTGTCCCGGCTCAACTGCCCAAAATTTCCGTTTCTGCTCTGTTCATAACCCCCGGTCTTGAAAACCGTATCGAAAAGGTTGTTTATGCTTAAGAACAGACTGATGTACTTTCCTTTTTTCAACCACGATTTTCCGCCGACCAGATTCAGGAGGTAAAAATCGTCAAGTGCCCTTTGTGTAAGGAGATTGCGCACCTTCGTCGCAGTGGCATCAGGGAAAGGTGCCCCGGTTTCGGGATCCAACAAAAAACTTTGCGTTCTGGTAATGGCCGAAATGCCGGCATAATTGTTCCCCAAATAATTTGCCGTACCGCCGATCCACCAGTATTTTGGATCACGATATTCCCAGCCAATCGAATAGGCTTTTTGTGGGCCTTGGCCAAGTTTATAATCTTTGAGCCTGGCCGACCCAAGGTCGATATTTCCTCCCGGGTCTATTAAGGTTTCCGTTGCTCCGGCAGTATCGAAATTGATGGTGACATTGGGGTCACTGGCATACAGATATTTACCAATGGCTCCTACCAGTGAGAGTTTTACGGTTGGTGATATTTGGTATTCCAAGCCCAGCTCGATACCCAAGTGCAGCTTGTCAAGATCGGTCAACACTTCCTGCACAAAATCGGACCCTACGCCAGCATCGACAAAAAAGAAATTGATATCGGTCAAATTCTGGAATCGCGTAAAGAAGCCTGTGGCACGGCCGGTAAGATTCGGCAATCTTAGAAAATAGTTCAGATCGACCGACGATATTTTCTCGCTCTTGAGTTCGGGCACCACCTGATTGTTCTCCCGTGGATTGATGAAGCTGTTCTGTAATACGGGAGCTTGGGCAAGCTGGGCGACATGCGCCACAATACGATGCCTTCCCGTGATTTGATTGCCTAACCCCCCCTTGATCCCAAAATTTGGAAAGGACACTACTTCACTTTTTCCAAAGGAATTTTCCAAAAAACCCTCATTTTGGAAAAGGCCTTCCCGCTGATAATTCTGTTTTACATAATTCCCCGTGACGAAACCAGTCCACTTTTTATAGTTCCAGCGCATTTGAAGGAAGGCCTCGTATTGTGTGGCTACGATTTTATAGCGGTAGTTAAAAATCGACCCCTCATAGGCGTTCCCATCCGAATTCAGGTCGTTTCTGGTTTTTGAAAATGGGTGGATATCTTCATTGACCTCGGCACCCAATAGATCGGTTATTCTGGCATAATTGTCATATTTGGAACGGCCGTGGGCCAAACCAAAATCGATTTGAAATCCGTTTTCGCCCAAATAATTAGCCATGGCATTCAAAGATAACCTGCTACCATCGTTCACATCTTCATAAAATACATAGGCCGTCGCGTTCTTATTGGCCAGGTAAAGATCCGACCATTGCAGTTGGGGATCGCTGATGAATCCCTCCCTGGCCGCCAAGGCGCTCAAGAAATTCGCTCCTATGGGGCTATTGAGATAGAAACTTGGCAGGTATCGATAATACGAAGGGTCTGGATTTGGAGCGTTGAAATAACCCAATCGACTTCTGGCTTCCGATCCGAATTGGTACGCCAGTCCGGTGTTCAAATTAAACCTCTCAGAGGTGTAAATATGGTTCACCACGAATAGGGGTTCCGCAATTCTACGTTCCCGGGAATTTCGTATCTCGCCATTTTGGTAACCCCAATAGGGATTGTACCTATTGCCGACCAATTCAAAAACTTCTTCGGTTATGGCCGAAGAACGTCCCCGTCTATTGACTGCCAACATACCCAAGGCCTGAATACTGTTTCTTTTATCCGGATGAAATTCGATTGCCCCTAAAAAGGAGAAGGCATCGTACATGGTTCCTTCGATGTACCCCTCTTTTGCCCAACGCCGGGAGGCCGATAGCAATGTGCCAAAACCATTTTTTTTGATACCTGAGTTGTAGGTCGCCATCATTCTGCCCGAATAGGTCCTGTTGGAAGCAGCAGCCGATAACCTGATCCCGGGCCTTAGGGCAGATGGTCCTATTTCGATGTTGGTCGTTCCCAAAATCCCCCCAAAGGAAAAATCCGAGGCCTCGACGCCATTGGTGAATTGTTGGTTCCGCGTCACATCATTGAGTCCGCCCCAGTGGGTCCATTGGGGCCTTCCGTCGATGGGCCTGTTCATAGCAATCCCATTGATGGATACCCTGCCATATTGGGCATCGTAACCCCTCACCCTAAAAAATGCCTGTCCGAAGTCGAATGCGGCCCTGTTCAAAAAAAGATCCCTCGAAGCTTGCAAAATACCTGTTGACGAAGCGACAATGTCATCATCAAATAG
>JBATHI010000263.1:0-12298 GCA_049666645.1 Flavobacteriaceae bacterium
ATGCCACTGCAACCGATCAAAACGGCCGTTTCGCCATCTTGGTAAAAGCAGGGGACGAATTGGCCTTTTCTGCCGTAAACTACCAATTGCAGGTGATAAAGATCACGGACGACCTGCTCCAGAAAAATCGGCTGGTCGTGGAGGTGCAGGAAAAGGTGACCGAGCTAAGCGAAGTGGTGGTGACCCCCGAAGACCAGGCCAGATTCCTGGAAATGCAGAACGAACAGTTCAAAAAATATGAATATGAGACCGACCGTTCGTCTGAAGTCGACAACATAGCCCTTTCCCGGACCGAAAGGGGCATGACGGATGGCCTCAATTTCGTCAATATTTTCAAGGCACTGCTCAAGGCAAGTACCAGCGACGAGAGCGATAGAACACCCTTAAAGGTCAGTGAGGTATTGCGACAGGTCTATGATGATGAGTTTTTCGTGTTGGACCTGAAATTGAAACAGGATCAGATCGATGGGTTTTTGGCATACCTCGATACCAAGGCGCCCGAACGCTCCCTTTTGAAGAAAGACAACGAATTTCAATTGATCGATTACCTGGTCACCAATAGTATGGCCTATCTCAAGAGTTTGGATGTTGAAAAGTAATTGGGTCGTGATCGTGATCTTGCTGGCCTCAATATCGGCGAAGGCACAAAACGTATTTGCCGAGAAACGGATGGAAGGGCGCGTTTACAGTAGGGATGGGGATGTTGCCGCCACCCATGTATTGAATACCACAACCAAAAAAGCGACCATCACCGATGCCAACGGCAATTTTTCGATCAACGCCAAACTCAACGACACCCTGGTTTTTTCGGCGGTGCAGTACAAGCGTAAGGAAATATTGGTAACGCTTTCCCTTTTGGAAAGCAAATTTTTCACCGTCCCCCTTGAAGAATCGGTCACTGAGTTGGATGAGGTGGTTCTGATGCCCTATAACCTCACAGGCGACATGTCGCGCGATGCCGATCGTTTACACACAGCAACCGTGGTGACCGCTTCGACCCTAGGGTTGCCCAATGCCTATGTAAAACCCGTCACCAAGGCAGAAAGGGAGCTCTTTGCCGCGACATCGAACCCTTTTATGAGCTTCGACCCCCTCATCAACGCCATTACCGGCCGAACCAAACGCTTGAATAACCTGGTCAAAGTGGAAAAGCGTTATGCACGCACCATTAGGGTCAGGGAATTTTACCTCGACTCACTGATCACCGCAGACCTGGGGATCCCACAGGAAAAAATTTCGGATTTCATGTATTATTGTGAGGTAGACCCCAATTTTCAAGCCTTGGTCGACACCCATGATCGGTTGAAGATCTGGGAATACATGACGAATAGAAGTATGTTGTACCGCCAAAACAATTCGCTCGACTGAGGGATCGATCTTGGCACATGAATTGTTATCCTATGATTGAAAATTTGCCCTTAAATCCGATGCGCAAGACCTTGCTCTTTTTATTACTGCCCCTTTTCGCCTTTACGGTGGCCCATAAATTTTACATCAGCGTTACCAATGTGGGCTATTCCGATAAAGATAAAAGCCTGCAGATCACCTCACGGATCTTTATCGATGATATGGAGAAGGCGCTGATGGAAAGATATGATATCAGGGCCCAGTTGGCCACCGATGATGAAATGGATGGCGCCAAAGGGTTTATCGAGAAATACGTCAGGGCCAAATTCAAGGTCGGGGTCAACGGGGAATCGGTACCTTACGACCTATTGGCGATTAAATATGATTTCGACGTGCTCATTTGTTACCTCGAAGTCCCCAATATCAATTTGCCAAAGACCATTTCCATCGAAATTCAAAACGATATGCTTACCGATGTTTTTGAGGAACAGCAAAATGTGGTCCATTTCAAGATCAAGGATAAGAAAAAAAGTTTTGTGCTCATGCGCGATCAAAATAAAGGAATGTTAAACTTGTAACATTTTTTTAAATAGTCTGCATAAAAATCATAATTTCCCGACTTCTAAAATTTAACGCAAAAATGACGAATTTAAAACATCGTTTTGCATCGCCAGCTTTTCTCCTTTGTGGGATGTTCGCCATGGCACAACAAGCTCCAAAAGAAATGGAGCCGGGCCATTACAGCCAGAGCAAGTTCAAACAGATGTACGAGGAATTTGCGACCCCCAACACCTATCGCACCGCGGCCGGGGCACCGGGCCGTGACTATTACCAACAGCAGGCGAATTATGTGATCAATGTGGAACTCGACGACAAAAACCACCATATCTATGGGGAGGAGACCATAACCTACATCAACAATTCGCCCGATCAATTGGAGTACCTCTGGATACAGCTGGACCAGAATATCCGGACCAAAGACTCCAAGGCGTTGCTCAGAAACGATACCCAGTTGGCTGATAATTACAAAGTGGAGGACTTCACCAAAAAGTATCTGACCGAACCTTTCGATGGCGGTTTTATTATCGAATCAGTGAAGGATGCAGCTGGCAAGCCCTTACCCCATACGGTGAATTTCACGATGATGCGCATCGACATGCCCCAGCCCTTGAAGAGCAAGGAACAATATGTCTTCAGCATCAAATGGAACTACAACATCCCCGACCATACCGTAGATCGCGCAAGATCGGGATATGAATATTTTCCAAAAGACGGTAACAGGGCCTATGTGATCGCCCAGTTTTTTCCAAGAATGGCCGTTTACAATGATGTGGAAGGCTGGCAGAACCATCAGTTTTGGGGCAACGGGGAGTTTGCCCTCACTTTTGGCGACTACGATGTGAACATTACGGTGCCCGCCGATCACATTCTCGACGCCACCGGGGTACTTCAGAACAGAAAGGAAGTGTTTTCCAAGGAGATGATGGAACGCTACGACAAAGCCGTCAAAACTTATGACAAACCGGTGCTTATCGTAACACAGGCCGAAGCGGAGGCCGCGGAAAAAGGTTTTTCCGACAAAAAGAAGACCTGGAAATTCAAAGCCGAGAATGTGCGCGACTATGCTTTTGCCACTTCCAGAAAATTTATTTGGGACATGCAGGCGGTAAAAGTCGGCAACAAGGACGTCATGGCCGTTTCACTTTATCCGAAGGAGGGCAATCCTTTATGGGAAGAATACTCCACCAAGGCCGTAGCACATACGTTGCAGTCATATTCGAGCCATACCTTCGACTATCCCTATCCCAAGGCCATTTCTGTGCATGCCAAGAACCAGGGTATGGAATACCCCATGATCTGTTGGAACTACGGGAGGCCCAATGAAGATGGCACCTATTCCGACCGCGTAAAATATGGTATGCTCAGTGTGATCATCCATGAAGTGGGCCACAACTTTTTTCCGATGATCGTCAATTCCGATGAACGCCAGTGGGGATGGATGGATGAAGGCCTCGATACCTTTATGCAATATATGGCCGAGCAGGAATTCGGCGAAAAATATCCTGAAGCCATCGCGCCCAATTCCAATTATCCCTCCAGAAGGGGAGATCCTGCGGCCATAGTACCTTATATGGCCGGAGATCAAAGTACCATTTCCCCTATCATGGAAAATCCCGAGAACGTTTACCAGTTGGGCCCCAATGCCTATAGCAAGCCCGCAACCGCTTTGAACATCCTTCGGGAGACGGTGATGGGCAGGGAACTGTTCGACCATGCCTTCAAAACCTATTCCCATCGCTGGATGTTCAAACATCCCACGCCCGAAGATTTCTTCCGAACCATGGAAGACGCCTCCGCCGTGGATCTTGACTGGTATTGGAGGGGTTGGTTCTATACCACCGATTATGTCGACATTGGCGTGAAGGGGATCAAAAAATACTATGTTTCGAACCAGCCCAATAAGAAGATGAGGGAGTATATGGTTTCCCGAAATGTGAACGAAACCGATTTAAACCCAGTGGTTTATCTTGCCGAAGAGGGAAGTGAAGATGCCGATCCAAACCTTAAGGGCAAAACGGCCCAAGAGAATTCGCAGACATTGAAGGAATTTTTGATGGACAACCTGAGCGAGGCCGAACGCGCCAAAGTGAAGTCGCCCAAATATTTCTATGAAATCACCTATGATAAGCCCGGAGGTTTGCCCATGCCGTTGATCGTGGAATATTCCTATGGCAATGGCAGCACCGAAAACATTACCTATCCCGCCGAAATCTGGCGAAAGAATGATAAGGAAGTTCGTGTGGTCATAGCCTCTGAGAATGAACTGACTGGGGTCATCGTTGACCCCAAGGCCGAAACCGCGGATATCGATACCACCAACAATACATGGCCCAAGAAGGAGGCGCCTTCCGAATTCGATCGCTTGAAGGAGTCGATCAAAGGAAAGTAAACCCTGAAAATTAGTTTTAAGCCTTGCATTTCGCAGGGCTTTTTTTATTGGGCAGTGAAACTTCTTCCTATATTTGTGCAATGATGATGACGCATTTTTTATTCTTTAGCGGTGGTGAGATATTCTTTATCATGTTCATCGTGGTCATGGTTTTTGGAGCGGATAAGATTCCCGATATCGCAAGGGGATTGGGCAAAGGGATGCGCCAACTGAAGGATGCGACCGAGGACATCAAGAAGGAAATCCAGAAAAGTGCCGACAAACAGGGCATAGATACCAGTTTTGTGACCGACCTTAAAAAAGACTTCGATAGCGTGAAAGAGAATATCTCTTCCGGAATTACCAAAGACCTTACCAAGGAAATCGATCAGGTAAAGAAAGGTGTGGATGACGTGACCGGTACGATCAAACGAAGCTAAATCCCAACGTCGCCCGATATTTTATTGCAGTGGGACAAAAAGGCCTTCGTTTATCTCAATGGACTGGGAAAGGCACCCTTTTATTCCTTTTAGGTAGCCTTGACCCAAATTTATACCCGGATCTACGCAGTCTTCCTTTGGCCTATCTTAGTTTCATTCAGTAGAATTTACCTTGGGGTGCACTAACCTTTGGTTGTCATGGTCGGCGCTTTGGTGGGCCCGCTGTTTTCCTTTAATAGGTATGCCTCGATCCAAAGATTTATTTCACACGACAGAGCGTAAGTCCATCCCGGATGGGCAAAAGCACCGTATCCAAACGATGGTCGTTGCGCAATCGTTCATTGTAGTCTAAAAGTATTTCGGTGGTCTTGTCTTTTTCTTCAAGCGGTTCGATGACCTTTCCCGACCAAAGTACGTTGTCGGAAAGGATGATGCTCCCCGATCTGGTGTTAGCCAAAACGGCATCAAAATAAGCGGGGTATTCGGTTTTTTCGGCATCGATGAACACCAGGTCGAAAACATGGTTCAAAGTGGGGATGATTTTCAGGGCATCGCCATGGTGCTGAACAATTTGTTGGCCAAAGCCGCTGCGATCGAAATAGCGCCGTTGAATCCCAATAAGTTCTTCATTGATATCGATGGTATGCAATTGTCCCCCTTTTTGAAGCCCCTCTGCCAGGCATAGGGCCGAATAACCTGTAAAGGTGCCGATTTCCAAAATATAATTTGGCTGTATGATTTTTGAGAGCATGCTTAAAACCCTGCCTTGGTAATGGCCGGTCAACATGCGTGGCCTTAGTACTTTAAGATGGGTTTCTCGTGTGAGTTCCTGAAGTAGTTTGGGCTCTTCCGAAGTAGCTTTTTCGATGTAGGCCTCCATTAGGGGCGACAAAAAGTGCATCTTCCAATTTTGGTAAAAATAAGGTTTAAATTCCTACCTTAAACTTCAATATGGATGTTGAAAAAGGGTTGCCACAGCTTTGGTCTCCCTTCACGATCAATTCCGAAAATCACTTATTTTGCAATGGATAAAATATAAGGAAGGATGAATCCCACTGAAAACATTATAATTCGACATGCGCATCTGGGCGACCATGAGGTGCTGCTGCGGTTCGAACAGGGTATTATTGAAGCGGAACGACCTTACGACACGACCATCAAACCAGACCCCGTGAGTTACTATGATCTGAGGGAACTCCTGTTATCAAAAGAAGCGGCCATTGTGGTCGCAGAATATGCCGGGCAGCTGGTCGCATCGGGTTTTGTGCGCATCAGGGAGGCAAGGCATTACCTCGATCATGAGCAATACGCCTACTTGGGTTTTATGTATACCGAACCTTCGTTTCGCGGTGGGGGCATCAATGCCCGTATCATAGACGCCCTAAAGGAATGGGCATTGACAAAAGGGCTCTTTGAAATCAGGCTTACCGTTTATGAGGATAATTTGGCCGCCATCCGTGCCTATGAAAAATACGGTTTTAAAAAACACCTCATCGAGATGCGCTTGGGCTGATCAATTTCATGCGATTCGCTTTCGAAGTCGTATTTTTGAAAAAAACTGCCATGGAATTTAAAAATACCCTAGCTTTCGCCCAACAACTTGATGCGGAAGATGCCCTGAGTGGCTATCGCGAAGCCTTTCATTTTCCTAAGGTCACTGGGAAAAAGGTCATTTATTTTACGGGAAATTCCCTGGGATTGCAGCCAAAAAATGCGCAAAAATTTGTCGACGACATCATGACCGATTGGCGGGAAATGGCGGTCGAAGGCCATTTTTACGCCGAAAAACCTTGGTGGGACTATCATGAACGCCTGGCAGCTCCCCTGGCCAGGGTTGTAGGGGCAAAGCCGGAAGAGATTACCGTAATGAATACGCTCACCGTGAACCTGCATCTTTTGATGGTCTCCTTTTATCGTCCCAACCAAAAGCGATACAAGATACTATGTGAGGAAAAGGCCTTTCCTTCGGACCAGTACATGTTTCAGAGTCAGGTTCGGTTTCATGGCTTTGACCCTGAGGACGCCTTGGTAGAGGTCAAAAAAAGACCAGGGGAGCACTTTTGGCGCACCGAAGATGTGTTGGCCCAAATCGAAGCCTTGGGAGACGAATTGGCATTGGTGCTGATCGGGGGTGTTAATTATTACAACGGGCAGGTATTTGATATGGAAACCATCACCAAAGCGGGACGGGCAGCAGGTGCCTATGTCGGATGGGACCTGGCCCATGCCGTGGGCAACGTAGCCTTGAAACTGCATGACTGGGGCGCCGATTTCGCCGCTTGGTGCAGTTATAAATATATGAACAGCGGCCCGGGAAATGCTTCCGGGGTGTTCATCAATGAACGATTTTTAAGTCAGCGCAGTATTCCTCGATTTGAAGGTTGGTGGGGTACCAAAAGGGAAACCCGTTTTCTGATGAAACCCGAATTCGAACCCATGGATAATGCCGATGCATGGCAGATCAGCAATCCACCGGTTTTGGCATTGGCACCGTATTTGGCGTCTTTGGAGATGTTCGAGGAGGTCGGGATGGAAGCCTTGATCGCCAAACGCATCAAAATCGTTTCCTATCTGGAGTTCGTCATCCGGGAAATCGATAAGGAAGTTAAAGGTTCGTTCGAGATCATCACCCCTAAGGATAGGGGTTGCCAACTTTCGGTCTTCCTACACGGACAGGGCAAATCGATATTCCATTACCTTATGAAACATGGGGTGATCGCCGACTGGAGAGAGCCCAATGTCATTCGGTTGGCGCCCGCGCCTTTTTACAGTTCTTATGAGGATATGTTCCGTTTTGGGCAAATTTTAAAAAAGGGCATCAATGCATCATAGCCGGTTATTGGTATCTGAAGGGTTTCGTTTGGGAAGGATCAATATTTAGTAGCACTTGGAAATTCTGCCAGGGATAAAAAACGGGCCGATCTGTTTTCGTTTATCTTTGCCAGCTTTCAAGCCAATGAAATGCGCTATCGCAATCTATAACCACCCACCGAACCATGAAATCCCTATTGCTCATCATTTCCAACCCACGCTATTTTGGTCCCGCATGGGTTTTCGCCAGCCTTAACATCCTTTTTGGCACCTGGGCCATATATATTCCTGCGGTAAAGGAAGATCTGGCCATCGACAAATCGCAGTTGGGCATGGCCATTTTCTTTCTTTCGCTAGGGGTATTCACCATTTTTCCCGTGGCGGCCAAGATCATCAACAGGGTAGGGGTCGGCAAGACCATGGGTTTGAGCCTTTTCGTATTGTGCATCACCGCCTTGTTGCCCTTGTTGGCCCCCAATCTATATGCCTTGATGGGCGCGCTGTTTTTGTTCGGGGCGAGCAGCGGGATTACCGATATTTCCATGAACACTTTGGTGACCGAATTGGAAAAGGAAGATCAGACCAAATTCATGTCGGCCGCCCATGGATTTTTTAGCCTAGGGGGCGTTCTGGCCGGATTGGGCAGTTTTTTTATCCTCAAGTTGAACAACCCGCCTTTACATATGCTTATGGCGGTAGCATTGGTCATTGGGGTGAACTTCCTATTCATGAAAAGATATTATCACTTGAAGGCCGCGCCGGTAGAGAAAGAGCCCTTCAGCCTAAAGGTGTTCAAACCATTGTTGTTGTTGGGTGTTGTTTCCTTTGTTTCGATGGGCAGTGAGGGTGCCATAGTTGACTGGAGCGGATTGTACCTTAAAGAAATCAGTATGGCACCCGAAACCCTTTGGGGGCTCGGTTTTTTGGCATTTTCCGCAATGATGACCCTGGGCCGCTTTATAGGGGATGCGGTGAGCACCAAATTGGGTTCGGTCAAAATTGTGGCCTTAGGGGCCTTGGTGGCCATCATGGGCTATGGCCTGGTGCTGACCACCGCCACTACATTGGCGATAATGGGCTTTGCCCTTTGTGGCCTTGGGTTTTCGGTAATGGTGCCCGAGTTGTTCCGCATTGGAGGGAACGTTAAGGGAGTTGAATCTTCCCAAGGGGTTTCCTTTATAGCGGGCATGGGCTATTCGGGCTTTCTTTTGGCCCCGCCTTTGCTGGGCTATGTGGCCAAAACTTCCTCCCTGTTCAGTTGTTTCGTGATCATGCTCTGTTGTGCCATTTTGATATTGGGCGCCACATATTTCCTGAACCGAAAAAGGATCTAATCGGTTTTCACTTCCAGGCCTGTAAAATGGAGCTTAAAATTTCCCTCGGCGTTTTTGTGTGTTTTGGCAATTTTTAACCCCTTGATGTCAACATAATCTTCCCAAGTGGTCACTACCGATGGTGCTGCCTGGTTGCCTTTACGGTAAACCCATTCCCGGACGATCAGGTCATCCCCGAAATAAAAATCATAGGCATCGCCGGGCGTGTATCCACCTTCGGCCCCATAATGAATGGTGAGTTTCTGCATGGGTTTTTTACTGATGGGAGCCGCGGTCTTGGCGGTATAGGTATGGGTGATGTTTTTTCTATCCCAAACCAACTGGAAAGGGGCCAACATCCAATACTTATCGTTGATGAAATTGCCATTGGCCTTGTTGGCAACGCTATCCATGTTTGCCCAATTATAGCTTATTGTGCCCTCTTCGCCGATCGCGGTGATATCGTTGGTTTTGGGATGCCATATCCAGCTGCGTTCAAAATGTTTTCCATCCCGGTCCACGTTGAAGGTGAACTTTATTTCGGTAACATTTTTCCAGTTCTGAAACCCGTTGGCATCGGCCACTTTTTGCAAGATGCTGGCCTCTTGTACCACATTCGTATCGATCAGGGTATGGCCAGTGGAAACAAATAGGATCACAAGGATGGCGGCAATGAATTTTTTCATGGTCATGTTTTTTCAAAGATAATCGCTTTTGCCTTTATATTTGAATATCATGCGATTTTATGGAATGGTATTTCACAATAAAATGATTAATTTTGAATTTGATAAAAAAATAAAATGAGTTCGAAAAAAGGAAAGATACAGGAAGCCATTGATGAAAAAATGTTGAACGAGCGCAAGGTGTTCCTTTGGGGCATGGTCGATGATGATTCTGCCAAGCATGTCATTGACCGCCTGTTGTACCTCGACATGCAGAACAGTAAGGAAATACAGCTTTATATCAACAGCCCCGGGGGTTATGTGACTTCCGGTTTCGCGATTTATGACACCATCAAATCATTGAAAAGTCCGGTTTCCACCATCTGTACCGGTTTGGCGGCCTCCATGGGGTCGATATTGCTTTCGGTGGGCAAGAAAGGTAAAAGATTCATACAGCCACATGCCCAGGTGATGATTCACCAACCCAGTGGGGGTGCCAAGGGCCAAGCTTCCAATATCGAGATCCAGGCGAAGGAAATCATAAAGACCAAGGAATTGAGCGCCAAGCTGCTCGCGGAGAATTGTGGTCAGGATTATGAAAGGGTGTTGCGGGATTTTGATCGTGATTACTGGATGAACGCACAGGAATCGGTAGACTACGGCATCGTGGACGGAATCTTAAAATAAACATGCCCTTTGAAGCCCATGGCTTAGGCTTTGATGATTATTGGGTAATGTTAAATGGGCATCAATGAAAAAGTCCTTCGCAAACTTAATGTGAAGGACTTTTTGGATATATATATGGACGCCGAAGCGGATCGAAATATGTACGATCTGGTTTCCGCAGCTGGTTTTCCACAACATGTTAAAAAAAACTAACTTTATTGCTGTCAGTATATGGAATCGCGTCGTGGTTTGAAAAGATCTCCAATGGTTTGATCAATACGCCAAATATCCGCCAAGTGGAATGCCTATGAAACAAAGCCCGAAAAACATTGCCATAATCGGTTCAGGATTGGTGGGTTCACTGCTTTCGATCTATCTCAAACGATTGGGCCATTCCATTACGGTCTTTGACCGGCGCCCCGATATCCGAATGATTGAATTCTCCGGTCGGTCGATCAACTTGGCCATGAGCAATCGCGGCTGGAAAGCGCTTCGGGAGGTGGGTCTCGAGGAGGAAATCAAGAAAATCGGGATTCCGTTGGACAAACGTGCCATGCATTTGGTGGGGCAACCGGAATATTATCAGAAATATGGAAAGGAAGGAGAGGCCATCTGGTCGATATCGAGAGGGGTTCTGAACCGAAAGATGGTCGACTTGGCTGAAAAGGAGGGGGTTGAATTTCGGTTCGAAGAAAGGGTGTGGGACATCAACCTACCGGAAGCCAAGATTTATACCGGGGAAACGGAAAAAGGGGAATGGCAGGAGCATGGGTACGACATCGTTTTTGGGTGTGATGGGGCCTTTTCCAGGGTAAGGCATAAAATGCAGCGCCGCAGTCGTTTCGATTATTCCCAGGATTTTATTGATGTGGGCTATAAAGAACTGACCATTCCGCCCAATGAAGATGGCAGCCATAAGCTTGACAAGCATTCGTTCCACATTTGGCCCAGGGGAAATTTCATGTTGATTGCCATGCCCAATTTGGACGGAAGTTTTACATGTACCCTTTTTATGCCCTTCGAAGGGGAGGTTTCGTTTGAAAGCATCACCAATAACGATGAGGCAAAAGCATTTTTCACCAAGTATTTTCCCAATGTAATGCAGGTAATCGATGACCTGTTGATTTATTTCTTCAAGAATCCCACAAGTGCCATGGTCACCATGAAATGTTTTCCTTGGACCTACTGGGACAAAGTAGCGCTGGTGGGAGACTCGGCCCATGCCGTGGTGCCTTTTTACGGCCAGGGAATGAACGCCGGTTTCGAGGATATTTATGAGCTGAAGAAGATTATCGACCGGTTTGGTGACGACTGGGAACAGATTTTCCGTACCTATGAAAAGGTGCGCAAGCCGAATGCCGATGCCATAGCCGAACTCAGTTACCGCAATTTTATGGAAATGAGCAGCAAAACCGCCAATCCTAAATTTTTACTCCAAAAAAAGATTGAAAAACACTTTGCTGCCAAACATCCCGATAAATGGATCCCCACTTATTCCAGGGTAACCTTTTCCGATCGACCCTATGCAGAAGCCCTTGCCATTGGCGACGCCCAAGAAGCCATTATGCAGCAAGTGATGCAGATGGCCGATATCGAATCAAAATGGGACGGCCCGGAGGTGGAGCGGCAAATCCTGGAATTACTGCAAAGCCATTCCGGTTTTACGGATTTTCCTTTCCCTAAAAAACAGGAATAAGGGAAAACTAAAAGCCAAAGCCACCAAAAAGGTCAAAGGGATAAATACCCACCAATGTCTTATTTTCAGTTTCCGTGCTTCGTACACCATCCAGATCAGAAAAGTGGCCGCCACGACAGAGATATCGGCATTGATCGACTTTGCCGGCAGGGTGGTTTTGGTAAGTGCCAAAAAATTGCTGATGGAGGTATCCTCGACCTGAAGGTAGAACAAGGTATTGAAATACCAGGTGGCCACCAGCCCTGCAATGGCCAGTGACAGCAACATTATTTCCAAAGCGGTGAATCTTGGTTTCATCGATTTTTCCTGATTTCGGCCCTTCGCATGGGCATGCCGTCTATGAGGTCGAATATCTTTTGGGGCGCTACCCCAAATTCGTTCCTTAACTTGATCCCACCGTCCTTACCGATCAAAACCACCCCCGAATAGGTCAG
>JBATHI010000264.1:0-15906 GCA_049666645.1 Flavobacteriaceae bacterium
TTAACACAGCCTTTGCCGTGAACCTGGGCAACTTAGAGATCACGGACAGTAACGGAACCTTATCCGTCCCTCTGGCCTCTTTAGGAACGGATGATCAGAATATTGCAAGCTTAGCTGTTGATACTGGTACAAATATATTAACTGTTGGAATCGAAGACGGCACCAGTCAGACTGTAGACCTCTCTCATTTAGACGATGCCGGTACGGACGACCAATACGATGATGAAGTCCCGTTAAGAACCCCGATTGATGTTGATGAGGGTGGCGTTGCCGTTCCTACGAATGAAACCAACGTCCAGGAGGTAATAAACGCCATTGCCCCCATTACCTCTAAAGCGGCCCGAATATTTTATCCGCCTTCTATCGCAGTCGATGCTTCAACCAATGGTACAGGACGTACATTAAACCTTTACACCCAATATACCGCGCAGTTTGCGACGCCGGCAGTGGCCAGTGCAGGAGCCCCAGCGGCCATCCCTACCTATACGGCTGCAGAGCTCTATTATTATGTGACCTATTATGATACAGCCGTTTTTGCGAATGTTAGCGTAAACGCAAGCGGGGTAATGACATACGACGTAATTGCCCAACCAGCAGATTATAACTCATTGATAAACGTGGTCTTTGTAGTAAAATAATTCAAACCAAAAAAAAGGCCCAAATAGATTTGAAATTCATTACTACATATAAAAAAATATTCCTCAGCATTTTATTTACGGTGCTGGGGTTTACTGTTTCCAATGGCCAATATTTATTGCAGGCCCCCAATGGGGGCGACGAAACCAATTATCGCTGGTATGAGGCCCAGGATACGGCCACGGTATTGGGAACCGATTTTTTTCTGGAAGTGACCGAACAAGGGGTTTATTTTGCGACCTATGATGGCACATTATGTGGAAAAAATGCGACCAGCTACTTTATTGTGACCAATTGCAATGCGCCACATAATTTGGTGACCCTCGATATTACCGATAATACCAATGCCTTGGCGCCGGGGGCCACGCTAAGCTGGAGTCCGCCATTGTTCGGTGATCTTACCCGGCCCGTGGTGACCGCCACCCAAACGATCGCTACCTATACCGCAACGATCACCAAAGTAGGGAACAGTTTCGATTTGCCCAGTTTTACCGTGGTCTGTATCGTTGAAGCAGCAACCCTGGTCGATGATGTGGTCGCCACGAACGAAGACATATCGGTCATTGTGGATATATTCGCCAACGATTCAGATCTGCCCTCATCGGGTACTTTGACGGTTACGAATCCCTCCCATGGCATTTTGAACATCAATGAGTATGGGACGCCCAATGATCCGACCGACGATATTGTGACCTACATTCCGCTACCCGACTATAACGGACCTGATTCCTTCAATTATACCGTGTGCAATACCTTTGGGGACTGCAGTACCGCTACCGTGAGCATCGATGTAATCCCGATTGTGGATGCCATCGACGATTCCGTGGCAACCAATCAAAATGCACCGGTCAATATCGATATCCTGGCCAATGACAACGATGTTCCAACACTAGGCGCATTGACCACGACCGCTCCCTCGTCGGGTACCCTGATGTTCAATAACAATGGCACCCCGAACAACCCCTCAGATGATTCCGTGATCTATACCCCCGATGATGGGTTCTTGGGCACCGATTCGTTTGATTATACCCTCTGCGATAATGTAGGGAATTGTAGCACGGCCACGGTGACCATTATGGTCAATCCGATGGGAACCGATATCGATAGCGATGATGACGGTATTCTCGATAGTTTTGAAGACCTGAACCTGGATGCCGATAACGACCCATCGACGAATCCTACCGATTCTGATGGGGACGGATTCCCCGATTATTTGGATATCGACAGTGACAACGATGGCATTCCGGATAACGTGGAAGCACAGAGTACTTCGGGTTATGTTGCCCCAAGTGGACAGGATACCAATGCCAATGGCTTGGACGACATTTATGAAAATAACGGAAACCTGGGCATCTTCCCGATAGATACCGATGGGGATAGCTTGCCCGACTATCTGGATGAGGATAGCGAGGATGATGGGATTCCTGACAATATCGAAGGACATGACCATGACCATGACGGTATTGCCGATTTTGTATTCATAGGTTCCGATAAGGACAATGATGGCCTGGATGATGGTTATGAAGGGTATACGCTCATCGATGTGGATGTAAACGATGAAATCGATGACCCATTCGACAACCTTCCCAACAACGATGGGGACAGTGAATCGGATTATCGCGATACCGACGACGATAACGATAATATTGCATCAAAGGATGAGGATATGAACGGCAATGGCTACTATGCCGACGACGACAGTGATGGCGATGGGATACCTGAGTATTTGGAGCCCAATATCTCCGAGGCTGAGATCGAAGTCTTCAACGTATTGACGCCCAATGGTGATGGGGTACATGACGAATTGACCATCTCAGGCTTGGAAAATTATCCCGATAACTCGATCAATATCTATAACCGTTGGGGCGTTTTGGTTTACTCTACCAAGGCGTACAATACACAGGGCAATGTGTTTGACGGAACTTCGGAGGGGCGGGTGACCGTTGATGCCGACAGAAAGCTGCCGGTAGGCACCTATTTCTATATCCTTGATTATGCCAATGCCGCTGGATCGAAAAAATCGATATCAGGATACCTTTATATAAACAGATAATGGAACGATCAAAACCAACCCAATTGAAATATCGACCTCCCATGTCATGGGTATGGTTGGCCATTATCCTGATTTTCGCAATCCAAGGTTTATGGGCTCAGCAAGATGCACAGTACACCCAATACATGTATAATACGGTGAGTGTTAATCCGGGTTATACCGGATCAAGGGGCCATTTGAGCATCGCTGCCCTGCACCGTTCGCAATGGGTGGGCTTGGACGGTGCGCCAAAAACACAGACCCTGAACGTTCATTCCCCTATTGGATATAGGGGGGTCGGACTCGGCTTTTCGGTCATAAACGACAAGATCGGACCCACTTCGGAGACCAATTTAGACCTGGACTTCTCCTATACCATCTGGACCTCCACCGAGGGCAGATTGAGTTTTGGCCTAAAGGCAAGTGCCAATCTTCTGGACATTCGATTTTCCGAATTGAACCAATTTGCCCCGGATCAAACCCTGCAGCAGGACATCGACAATCGGTTTACGCCCAACATTGGTGCCGGGATCTATTACCACAATGAGCATTTTTATACCGGATTGTCCATACCCCGATTTTTGGAGACCTCCCATTTCGAGTCGACTTCCCTCTCGACTGCCAGCGAACAAATGAATATTTACTTCATTACCGGATATGTTTGGGATATCAACAAGTTTGTTAAATTCAAACCGACCCTCTTGACCAAAGTGGTGTTCGGGGCTCCTGTCCAAGTAGATCTTTCGGCCAACTTTATGTTGAACGATAAGTTTATCCTTGGTGCGGCCTATCGATGGGACGCTGCCCTCAGTGCAATGGTCGGCTTTAACGTATCCAACGAAATATTGATCGGAATGGCATATGATCGCGAGATCACCGAACTGGGGAATGCCGCGTTCAACAATGGCTCATTTGAGGTCATCATGCGGTACGATTTCATCAAAACCAAGGGCAAAGTAAAATCCCCTCGATTCTTTTAGTCCTGTTCCTTTTACAGGTGCAATGGGCGTTCCGCTGATGGCACTATAGCCAGATTTTATGATTTCCTTACACCACTAGTTCTATAAAGGTGTTATTTTTGTAGGGATACTGATATCCAGTTTCATTATTGCTACGAAAAAAAGAATTCCTTTGAAAGAAGATCATGTTATTCTGGTCAATCCCCAAGATGTTCAAATAGGCACCATGCCCAAAATGGAAGCCCATGAAAAAGCCCAACTTCATAGGGCCTTTTCTGTTTTTGTCATGAACGACCAGGGCGAGACCATGTTGCAGCAGCGCGCTGCGCACAAGTATCATTCCCCTTTGTTATGGACCAATACGTGCTGCAGTCATCAACGGGTAGGCGAAAACAATATTGAAGCGGGCAAAAGGCGGCTTCAAGAGGAAATGGGCTTTGTCACCGAATTGAAAGAACTCTTTTCCTTTATCTATAAAGCCCCGTTCGATAATGGCTTGACCGAGCACGAACTCGACCATGTGATGATCGGCACCTACAATGCGTCGCCCAAAATCAATCGGGAGGAAGTGGCCGATTGGAAATGGATGCGACCCAAAGACATCCAAAAAGACATCGAACAAAACCCAGGTCATTACACCGTGTGGTTCAAGATTATCTTTGAAAAGTTTTATAACCACCTCATTCTAAACCCATCGTGAACATGAAGGCAAAAGTCAGCAGAAAGGCGCATTTTAACGCGGCGCACAGGTTGTACCGGAAAGATTGGAGTTTTGAGGAAAACGATCGGATATTCGGCAAATGCAACAATCCGGATTTTCATGGGCATAATTACGAATTGATTGTAAGCGTAACCGGGGAAATCGATCCCGTAACAGGATTTGTCATCGATGTGAAGGTTTTGAAGGATCTCATCAAAAGTGAAATAGAAGATGCTTTTGACCATAAAAACCTGAATGTCCAGGTTCCTGAATTTAAGGACTTGAACCCGACCGCAGAAAATATTGCCATGGTCATCTGGAATAAACTGCGCCCGCATATCAATTCCGATGATGCGTTGGAGGTGGTACTATACGAAACCCCACGGAATTTCGTAACTTTTATAGGTTGACCATGGGTTTAAAAGTAGGGGATAAGATACCGCGTTTTGAACTTAAAGACCAATTTGGCCATTTGTTCAAAAGTGAAGATCATGTGGGTAAAAAGCCTTTGGTGCTTTATTTTTATCCAAAAGACCATACCCCTGGATGCACCAAGGAAGCCTGCCAGTTCAAGGACAGCTATGAGGAATTCACCGATCTTGGAGCGGAAGTCATCGGAATTAGCGCCGATTCGGAGCGATCGCACCGTAGTTTTGCCTCAAAGTATGATTTGCCCTTTATTCTGCTCGCCGATACACAAAAGAAAGTAAGGCGGATGTTCAAGGTGGAGAATAGTCTGCTGATCCTCCCCGGAAGGGAAACCTATGTTGTGGATGGCGAAGGAAAGGTAGTCATGGTTTTTAACAGTGTAAATGCCGGAGAACACATGAAAAAGGCGCTCAAGGCATTAAAAGCGCTCATAAAAAGCTGAAATCACAAGCTTTTTACCCGGAGTGATGAAAAGTCCGACGGTACATTCGAAATTTTAATTTTAAACCACGACCCAATGGCACTTTATCCTTTCAAATTCGAACCTATTTTAAAAGAACGGCTTTGGGGCGGCACCAAATTAAAAACGGTACTCGGCAAGTCCATATCAAGTGATATCACGGGGGAAAGTTGGGAACTTTCGGGTGTTGCGGGAGATGTTTCCGTGGTATCCAACGGTCCGTTGGCCGGCACTTCACTCGGGCAATTGATAGGCACCCATGCAGAAGCCCTTTTGGGCAAAGGAGTGGTAGCGCGGTTCGGAAAGGAATTTCCCATTTTGATCAAGTTCATCGATGCCAAGCAAGACCTTTCGATACAATTGCATCCGAACGATGCGCTCGCCAAAAAAAGACACGATTCGTTTGGCAAAACTGAAATGTGGTATATTATGGACGCCGATCCCGGCGCACAACTGATCATAGGATTCAACAAGAATGTTGCCAAAGAGGAATATTCGTCGCACTTGCAAGAAGACAGGCTTCCCGAATTGTTGAATTACGAAAAGGTAAATACGGGCGATACCTTTTTTATCAATACAGGGAAAATACATGCCATCGGCGCAGGTGTGCTTTTGGCCGAAATACAACAGACTTCCGACGTTACCTATAGGGTATTTGATTTTAATCGCAAAGACAAACAGGGCAAGCTCCGGGAATTGCATACCGAGCTGGCCATGGATGCGATAGATTACGAAAAAAAGGACGACTTTAAGGTGACCTATGACGACAAGCCAGATAAGGTGAGCCACATGGTAGCATGTCCGTATTTCAAGACCAATTTTATGTATCTGACCAAAGATTTCGAACAAACGCTATCACAGAGGGATTCCTTCACCATTTATATGTGCGTGGAAGGAATGGCTTCGATTGCCAATGAACACGGATCGGTGACCCTTATAAAAGGGGAGACCACCTTAGTACCTGCGAGTTCAAAGCACGTACATATCAAAACAACCGGGGCCAAGTTATTGGAGGTAAGCATTTGAGCAATGCGCACCAGAACTTAAGGGCGTTGTTTTTTCTTCCCCATTTGTTTACAAAAGCCTACTTTTGCAAAAAAATATTCACCATGGCAAGTATAAAGGATTTAAAGAAGGAAGTGAACAATGTACTGGGCGATTTGATCGAGGCAGTTTATATCGTCGATGCCGCGAACGGTACCAATAACTCGAAAGAGGGTGCAAAAATCATAGACAGCGCCATTGAGACCTTTGATGATCTGATCGTAAAAATCAATGACAAAAAAGTAGAAAACAAACAGAAACATCTCAAGGCGGTACGTGCCGAATTGGAAACCAAGGCCCATAAGCTTGTGGAGCAGATCAACAAGTTGGGATAATTCCCAAAAATTTTACGCTCGATGCCCTGGTCTTCAAACCGGGGCATTTTTTTGTGGTCTATTGCGCCAAAAGCGCTTTTAAAGCCTTTCCGTATTTAGATTCGGCCACTTCCGGGCTAAGTGAACTGCTTATGGAATCGAGATAAATGCGGTTCGCATCGGGCACTTCATACAGCGCGATATAGGGGGCTATGTATGAATCTGTATTGTTGAGGGCAAAATTAAGGGCGTAGGCATAGCCGCGCTGCACATTTTTGTCGCTTACCCTTGCAATCGAATCGAACTGCAGGGAATCCAAAGGTTTTTCCGTATTCGCGGCGCTTTGCAGCAAGGCCATGTTCCTCAGGTTGATGCTTGACATTACTTTTTGGTACTCTTCCAATTTTTTTTGGGTTTCCGAACCCTCGATCTTGGCATTGGTATCGAAGGTATTCCAGTTGGTATTGATTGAAATATTGCCGGGTTCAGCGAAAAACGTGATCCTATCGTTGACGTCGTTATTGTCTTTTTTGTTCAGGTACAGATAAAAAATTTCCGGACTCTCCAATTCGGTCTTGAAGGTGAAGTTGCCATCCCCGGATATTGGAAGGGAGTCGATCGTAACCAAAACCGAATCGGCAATGTGCTGCAAGTAGAGGGTCCCTTTTTTAAGCCCCTTTATATTTCCGGTAAGGACCATTGTATTCTTGGTATCGCCCTTTCCACAGGATAAGAAGAGGGCAATGGTAAAAACTGCTAATAAGATCTTTTTCATCGTACTTTGTTTCTAATTGGTTTTGAACAGGCGCAATTTGGACATTCCTCATGTCCGGTGCTGTTGCAAATGGCCACAAAAATAAGCGAACAACAACTGTTTAAGGAAAGTGGCGCGGCAAATATCATTAAACTTTATCGAATCCTAAACTTTTGAAGCGATTTCCATCAGATAGGCGCAAAGCAGGGCACCTCCAGTTCCCACAACATAGCCTAAGACGGCGAGCAATACGCCCACCGAAGCCAAAGAAGGATGGAATTCGGCCGCTACCACAGGTGCCGAGGCAGCACCGCCCACATTGGCCTGGCTTCCCACCGCGAGGAAGAAATAGGGCGCTTTGATCAGTTTGGCCACCAAAATGAGGAGCGCCCCATGAATTGTGATCCAGATAAACCCGATCGCGATCAAGCCGGGATTTTCGAGAACCTGACCCAAATCCATTTTCATCCCAATGGTCGCCACGAGAATATAGATAAAAACACCCCCTATTTTGCTCGCTCCGGTACCCTCATAATTTTTAGCCTTGGTAAAGGAAAGGCCGATACCCGCCATGGTGGCCAGTACCACCATCCAAAAAAATCCCGAACCCAAAAAACTCAAAAAACTCTTGGGATCCCTAACATTGTCGAAGTTTCCGGTCAAGTAATCGCTGAGCAGGTCACCGAAGAAATGGGCCGCACCCACCGAGGTAAAGGCCAGAAAGAGCATCATCATATAGTCGTTCAGGGTGGGTACCTTGGTAATGCGGGCCGTAAATTCAATGACTTTGTGCTTAAGTGTTTCAATATCGGAGGTATCGGCTTTGAGCCAGCGGTCTATTTGTTTGCTTCGCCCTACCCCGAGCAATATGACCGCCATCCAAATATTCGCCACGACAATGTCTACCAGCACCATCGCACCATATTTCTCCGGGGTGTATTTAAAAATTTCGAACATGGCCGCTTGGTTGGCACCGCCCCCGATCCAGCTGCCCGCAATGGTGGAGAGACCACGCCAAACAGCATCAAAATCATTGCCGCCTACGGTATCGGGAGAAAATATGGAAACGATCAAGATGGCAATGGGGCCGCCTATGATGATACCCACAGAGCCGGTCAGGAACATGATCAATGCCTTTGCCCCTAAATTGGCGATCGCCTTCAGGTCGATGCTCAGGGTCATCAATACCAAGGCGGCGGGCAACAAATAGCGACTGCTGACAAAATAAAGGTTTGATTCGTGCTCGACCACCTCGCCCATACTGTTGAGGGTCTCCCATTTTTCTGCGACAATGCCTAGGGATGCCAAGATCCCCGGCAACAGATAGCACATTAAAACGGCGGGCACGATACCATAGAACTTGCTCCAAAATCCGCTGATGCGGGATGAGGTATAAAAAATAAAGCCAAGGCATAAGGTCAAAACACCAAAAACGACAACGTCATTGGTGATCAGGGGTTCTGATAATAAGGTATCGGTCATTTCGATGATTTGGCCAAGGTTCCAAATATAATCAAATAAGTAGATGTTGCTTGATGAAGTGGGCCACGCCGTCTTCGGTGTTTTTGAGGGTAATATGGTTGGCTATGGCTTTCACTTCTTCCCTGGCATTGGCCACCGCGATGCCCATACCTACCTTTTGAAGCATTTCCAAATCGTTATAATTGTCTCCAAAAGCAATCACCTCCTCAAGGGAGTCCCCAATGCCCAAAATTTGTTCTATGGCCGATAGTTTGGAGACTCCGATGGGCGATATCTCGATCAAACTGTCATTCGATCGATAGAGGTTCAATTGGGTTCCGTAATGCGCCATCAGTTGGGGGAATATTCTGTCTGCAGATGGTTTGGTGCCCATCAACATGATTTTGTGTGCGCCGATTTTTCGCCTGTCCCAATCGGTAAGGGTATGTTCGGTCTGCGTGAACATAGGGGTTGCCCTGGTGTATAAGATTTCTTTCCGCACCCGCTCCGAATCTTGGGGCACGTACCATTCGTCTTTGTGGTACAGGCCCAGGTGTATCCCCAGTTCTTTTGCCAAGGTAAAAATGCCAGCAACCAAATCGAGCCGAATTTCAGTGGAGGCCAATGCCTTGTCGCGCTGCAGAATATAGGCTCCGTTATAGCAGATCATGGGTTCACGAAGCAGCCCCAATCGCTGTTGTAGGTATACCATGGATTTTGGCATACGGGCCGATACCAGGATTACTTTTATGCGGTCCTTGATCCTGTTGATTTCGGAAACGGTAAATTCGGATACATCGCTTTTGGTCGAGAGTAGGGTGCCGTCGAGGTCGGTGCAGAGCATTTTGTAATTCATGGGTGGGATCGTTTACAGAATGGAAATCGAAGTTTAGGCTGAAAATCTCGATTCTATTCAAGACTCATTATGTCCTGTGCTATATGTTCAGCCAATAGGTAAGTTTTAAATTGATCGATCGGTAACGCGGGGCGATCTGGCTCACGAAATAATTGTCGTTGTAGACCAGGAACAGATCCGAAAGCGGGGCAAAACGCCATTGCAGCCTTGAGTTGATACCGAAATTATCGCGTTGGTTGCTGTATTGGATCAAAGTAGACCAGAAGACCGACTTTGTAAAAGTGATTTCGATTTTCGGACTGATCAACCAAATGTCTGCACTTGCATAGGGCTCAGGCAATGTAATCTTGTCATAGTTTAAGATCATTGAAAGAAAGGCTTTGGGTTGAAAACGCAACGTCATCCTTCCTTCCAAGGAGAATTTGTCCCCATTGTAAAAATTACCAATATTGGAAATACCTTCAAAGGCGAAAATTTTCCTTTGATCGGATTGATAACCAAGTTCTACACTGTTGTAAGTATAGCCGACATTCGCCGGCAATGGAATGGCGCCATCGGTACCTGTGGGGTCGAAAGTATTGAACAGGTAGGTATAATCGTTCCTGACTTCCAACTTAAGTTCCGACTGGTCCCTGAATTTACCTTCCCAACCCCCACCGAGGGTATAGTCGGTGTTGAGGAAGTCCATTTCCGGACTCCAAATGAATACCGGGGTGAATTGAAAACTATGGGTCTGGATGGCTCCTCCGACCGGCCAAAATACCCGCTGAATATTCGTGAAGGTTTTAACGATATCCGTCCTTCGAACAAAGCCGAGATCCGACCTGAAGTCTTCGCCAAGATAAACTCCTTTTGCCCGCAGATTAAACTTTCTTGAGTTGTATTCTATAGTGGCCCCGGTCGACAGATCTTTACCGCCACCCTCCGGTTGGAACGATTTGTGCAGATAGGCCTTCCCGTTCCAAAGGTTGTCTTCTGAAATCAAATTGTAATCAATGCCGGCCACACGGTTGTATTTATCACCGGGCGCAAGGAAATCGTAGTCTTTGAAGGATTCCCTGTTGATAAAAAACAATCCGATATTGGAACGGGAAAAAACCTGTTGCTGAAGGGCCAACATGGTATTGTTGTTGGATGGGATTTCGTTGCCGAAGTCTTCGGCCGTTTGTAGGTTAAGGAACCCCAACCTTAAATCATCGTTGACCTTGCCGCTCAATCGAACGCCACCCAGGATTTTGTTCTCGATGGTATTGTCAGCGGTATCTTTGGCAATACCAATGCGCCTTGAAAAGAAAGGGCTGCCATCCCTGGAATCTCCAAAGCTGGCAAAAAGATCGCTGTTGTCAACAAAAAATTGTCTTTTTTCAGGTAGGTTTACTTCGAATCGGGTAAGATTGGTGACTTGATCATCGACTTCCACCTGTGAAAAATCGGGATTGACGGTAATGTCCAAATTCATGCTATTGCCGACGGAAACCTTGGCATCACCACCTACACTGAACTTATTTTGTGACTCGGAGATTTCAAAATCCTTTTCAGCCGATGTATTGATATAAGGGATGATTGCCAAGGGCGTCCTTGATTTGCCCAAAGGCTTCTCAAAAATCATATCGCCCATAAAGGTGAGCCCAAACACGTTTTGATTTTGAGGAATTTTCATCCAGGTACTGGTTTCGTTCGATTGGGTGTCGAAACGGTAACTGTTGAATCTCCACTTGGTGACCCCTTCCTTGAATTTGAACGAGGTAAGGGGTATGATCAGTTCAGAAGTGTAATGATCGTCGTAAATTTTTGATTCGCCCTTCCATTTAACGTCCCAGGAAATCGTAAAACCCCTGAGATCGAGCCCGCCGCCTGAAACGAGGCCCTCCCGTTGCACCCCATATGGGTTGATCCCAAAGAGAAAAGCATTGTTGCCGTCATTGAAGGTGTCGAACAACAGGGTAATGTTGTCACTGTTGCCCGCCCGAAAATCACGCTGCAAGGATTGTATGGCATAGTTTTTTCCTGCCGCATCGACCCTGATCCCTATATAAAGGTTTTTGTCGTCGTACAGCATTTTGATATCGGATTGCTGCCGTGCCTGGATGGAGTCATAAGGAAAATACTCCCAAAACCCATGGGCACTTTCGGCGGTTTCCCAAATGGGTTCGTCTAAAATACCGTCCAATTCTATGGGCTCGGAAATCTGCTTTACGACAAAAGACTTGTTTGGAAATTGTGCGAAAGACCGAAGCGTAATTAAAAAAAATAGGATTACATAGAAACTTCGATGCATGGGTATTCAATTGGCTGGACCCAAATTTAAGGTTTTAATAACAAGTAAACCTTAAACAAAACTTAAGAATTCGGCTTTCTTTTGGGCTCCCGCTTGGCCTCCTTCAGGCTTTTGTGCAACAAATATTCGATTTGCCCATTGGTACTGCGAAATTCGTCTGCGGCCCATTTCTCAACAGCCTTCAGAACCTCCTCGTTCAATCTTAGGGCGAAAGCTTTTTTTTGGGCCATCCTTAATTTTTAATGAATTGGGTTATTTCCACGACCAGATCATGGGAGAGCGGAACATTTTCATCCATGTACGCTTTTTGGTTTTCCGCCATAGAATTCACTTCCTTCAACACATGGTTCATTTTCGATATCACCTTTAGCCGCGCATTGGGCTGGGCAGTCTTTAGCTTTTCGGCGTCGGCCACCGTCACTTGAAGATCGGCATCCCCATTTAAGATCAGGATAGGAATATCAATCGATTTTATGATTTTCACGGGATCGATCAGCATCCAAGATTTGAGGAATTTTTGGTGCTGCGGGGCAAACAGTTGCAGGAGCATCGGGTTTACCGTTGCTATGGTGTCCTTTTCCATCAGTTCATCGATATGTGCCTGACAGATGAGCGACAATTCGGGACTTTGTTGGGCGATTTGGCCAACCAGGGTTTTGTCGATGGTTATGCCGGCTCCCGCGATGGAGATATATTTGGACACCGAGGCATCTATCGATAACAGCCCCACCAATGCGCCTTGACTGTGCCCCAGCAATACGATCGAAGTAAACCGATCATCGTTTTTGAAATGGGCGAGGGCGGTCTTCACATCCGCTGCAAAATCGTATAAGGTAATCGCGCCCAATTTGGCCAGGTTCTGGGCCACGGCCGTCCGCTTGTCGTAACGGAAAAAAGCGATTCCATGGGCAGTCAGACTATCGGAAAGGGTCTTGATATAGTTCGATTGCACAAAGGTGCCGGCCTGGTTACCATTTCTATCGATATTCCCGGATCCGTGCACAAAGATGGCCAAAGGCACCCCACCCAGCCCCTCCGGATAGCTTAAGGTGCCTGGAAGTTCGATGTGGCCATTGCGTAAGTCGACCTCCTGAACCGACACCTGTTGCGCCAGAAACATTTGAGGAATCAGGCAGATGCACAAAAAACATGTGCCGATAAGGAATATTTTTGGGAGTGGTTTTTTCAATGGCTTAATGATTAAGGGTCCCGGTATTTACGATGGGGGTAACATCTTTGTCGGAACAGAGCACTACCATTAAATTGCTCACCATAGCCGCCCTGCGTTCCTCATCCAAATCTACCAAGTTTTTCTTGCTAAGTTGGCCCAGGGCCATTTCCACCATGCTTACCGCCCCCTCCACGATCTTATGCCTCGCGGCCACGATGGCGGTGGCCTGCTGCCTTTTCAGCATGGCGTTGGCGATTTCCTGGGCATAGGCCAAATAACCGATCCTGGCCTCCAAAACTTCAATGCCCGCCATGGCCAACCGTTCTTGGACCTCTTTTTCCAAAGCTTCGCTGACCTCGTTCACACTGGAACGCAAAGTGATGTCTTCATCAAGGCCCTCGTCGGCAAAGTTGTCATAAGGATACATGCTCGCCAGTTTGCGGACGGCCGCATCGGTCTGTACCCGTACGAAATTCTGGTAGTCGTCAACATCAAAGGCCGCCTTGTAGGTATCGGTGACCCGCCACACCAAAATGGTGCTGATCATGATCGGGTTGCCGAGTTTGTCGTTCACCTTTAATCGCTCGCTATCGAAATTGCTGGCGCGAAGGGAAATTTTTCTTTTGGAGTAGAACGGGTTGACCCAGAACAGGCCATTTTTTTTGATGGTGCCCATATATTTTCCAAAAAGGAGCAAAACCCGGGAAGAATTCGGGTTGACCAATACAAATCCTGGCAGGATGATAAAGGCGATGAACAGGAGCAGGCCCCCGATCAACGGAATCCTGATCAGCAAGAACCCGCCTCCAAGGAAGAGGAACAGTAAAAGAAACAACATGGTGTAACCATTGATCGGCACTGAATTTTTTTCATTTGTCATGATGGATGGTATTTGATATTAAAATGATATTATAAATATATCAAAATAATTTAATACCGTCAAAAAAAATCCATAGGTATTGATCAGGGCGCATTAGCGCCCGGCATCGTTCGAATTGAATTTCCTGCTTTTTTTCTTGGAGGGATTTTTGAACAACCTTTTAAAGAAACCATCACGTTTGATCGGTTCGCAGTCCATCAGTTCCAGGATATCATCGGGCGTCTTGTTGAATTTTGCTTGGGTGATAGGGGTCAGCGATCGGTCGGCATTCATTTTTTGCAGCCAAAGTGCAAAAAGTGGCAAGGCGGCATTGGCCCCCTGACCGATTGCCGTGCTCTTGAAGCCAATTTCATGGTCATCCATCCCCACCCAGCTCACATGCACCAATCCAGGCATGATTCCCACGAACCAGGCATCTTTGTTGTTTTGGGTGGTCCCCGTTTTCCCTGCAATATCGTTTTTCAATTTATAGGTCGACCGGATTCGTGCAGCGGTACCCCGATTGATCGTCGATTTCATCATTTCGAGCATCATTTGTCCCGTTTCCCTTGAAAATGCCCTTTCGGCCGCCCGTTTGGGCTCAAAAGCGACCAACAGCGAATCGTTTTGATCGGTGATGGTTTTGATCAGATAGGGTAAAACCGCCCGACCTTCATTGACAAAAGAGGCATAGGCCCCCGCAAGTTCGTTCACATAGATTTCCCCGGTTCCCAGGGCAAGCGAAGGCTGGTTCGGCAATTCCGAAAAAATGCCCATTTTTTTGGCCTGCACCAATACGTTGTTGATGCCCGTCCTTTCCAGCACCTTGACCGCCACCGTATTTACCGATTGGCTCAGGCCCTCTTCCATGGAATAGTTGAGGAAGGTTTCATCTTTTTTGCCAGAATTGCTGGGCGACCAGCCTTTTAGATTTTCATACGCCACTTCCTGTGCCGAGAAATAGGTGCAGGGGGCGATGCCCATTTCCAGGGCCGTCGTATAAACAATGGGTTTGAAAGTTGACCCCACCTGTCGTTTGCTTTGGGCCACATGGTCGAACTTGAAATGCTCGAAATCGATGCCGCCGATCCATGTCATCACCGCCCCTGTAAGGGGGTCGATCGAAATCGAACCGGTATTGAGGAATTTCAGATAGTGCTGGATACTGTCGATGGTGCTGGCCAACACGGTTTTTTTACCGTTCCAATCGGCGAGTTCCATATTTCGCTTGGTCTGCAGGGAATCCCAGGCCTGTTCGGCACTTAAACCCTTTTTGATCAAATTTTTATAGGGTGCCGAATGATGCACCGCCCTTTCCAGAATGGCCTTCCTGTTCCATGGGGCATTTTTACCATATCCTGCCTCAAATTGTTTTTGCAAGGAGGTCATATGCGCTTTCATCGCCGCTTCGGCCATGGTCTGCATCTTGTGGTTCAAAGTGGTGTATATTTTTAGGCCGTCGGTATAAATATTATAATCTTTGCCTTGTTCCCCCTGTTCATTCGCCCATCGGATCAATTGCTTGCGAACTTCTTCCCGGAAGTATGGGGCAAGTCCGGAATTATGGTCAAACTCCCTATAATCGATGACCAGGGGCAGAGCCATCAAGCTATCCTTTTCCACCTGGCCAAGAAAACCATTGTTTTCCATGGATTGCAGTACCAGATTCCTCCGCGCCAGACTGTTTTCGGGAAACAGTCGTGGATTGTAGCTGTAGGTAGCTTTGAGCATGCCCACCAGGGTGGCCGCTTCTTCTATTTTCAATTGGGAGGCGTGTTTGTCAAAAAACCGCAGCGAAGCACTTTCCACCCCGAAGGTATTGTCGCCAAAGGAAACCGTATTGAGGTAGTGCAGGAGGATCTCTTCTTTTGAAAACCGATCTTCCAACCGTTTGGCAATGAACATCTCCTTGATCTTGTCGACCACAAGATTCGTTTTCTTTCTTTCCTTTCT